>CBFGPY010000408.1:0-3717 GCA_965650755.1 uncultured Chromatiaceae bacterium
TGCTGTGGTGCGCATGCTGGCCGGGTCTGAGCCGGCATCGGGTTCAGTGAGACCAAAGCAGCCAATCCATTCGCCGGTGGCCAGTTTTGGCAGGTACTTCATCCGCTGCGCTTCACTGCCGTAGGCGTGAATAGGGTGCATCACCAAACTCGATTGCACTGACATCGCACTGCGGTAGCCGCTGTCGACGCGCTCCACTTCACGGGCGACCAGGCCATAACTGACGTAATTGACGCCGGCACAGCCGTATTTTTCAGGCAAGGTTGCCCCTAATAAACCCAGTTCACCCAGCTCGCGCATGATCTCAACATCAAAGTGTTCATGGCGGTTCGCCAGTAATACGCGGCTCATCAGCCGGTCCTGGCAATAATCGTGGGCGGCTTGTTGGATCATGCGTTCTTCGTCGGTTAACAAGGCCTGGAAGGAAAACGGGTCTTGCCAGTTAAAAGCGGTTTTGCTCATCAGAAAGGCTCCGGTACGGGCGTTGGGCTGTTAATTTCAGCCGCGCTAAGATGTTGATTGCCATCTTATTGACGGCGGGTATAAAGTTAAATCATATAGAAACTGTCACACCTATAGATATTACCTATGGACACACGTCAGCTGGCTTATTTTGTCGCGGTTTATGAGCAGCGTAGCATCAGTGCGGCGGCGCGCCAGCTCGATATTGCCCAGCCTTCGGTGTCCAGTGCGCTGCAGCAGCTGGAACAGCAACTCGGCACCACGTTGTTTATCCGTTTGCCCAAAGGGGTGCAGCCCACTGAGGATGCCGAACGGCTGTATGTGCAGGCGTGTCAGCTGCTCAGTCAAATGCAGGCGTTGCAGGCGTCTTTTAATAAACCCGCCAAGCGGCTGTTGTTTCGCTTAGGGCTGGTCAAAGCGCTGGGGGTGGAACGGATGAGCCAGCTGCTGAAGGAGTTTAACAGCCAGTTGCCGGGCCTCGAGCTGCATCTGGTGGAGCCGGACGAGCCTTGTGATGCGCGTATTATCAATATCCGCCAACTGAAAGCCGGCGAGTTGTATCAGAATCTTTGGACCGATTCTTATGTGCTGGCGCTGCCGGCGCAGCATCCGCTCTGCACACAGCCAGAAATCCAGCTCAGCGATTTTAAAAAGCTGCCACTGATTAAACGCACACCTTGTGAAGCCTGGGATCAGGTAGCGCTGGCGCTCAGTAAAGCCAATATAAAACCGCAAATTCGCGCCAATATTCATACCATCGAATACGCCATCGGTCTGGTCGGTGCCGGTATCGGCTGTGCGCTGTTGCCAGATTTTGAAATGCAGAAGTTTCGCCCCGACCTGCAGTACCGCGCCATAGAAGGCCCGGCACTGAAGCGCGAACTGGTGCTGGCTTTTGATAAAAACCAGCAGCACCAGAGCGCGGTCAAACTGTTATGTGAAATCGCTGCACGAAGCGGCTAGGGGCTGGCCGTTCAGGGTTACTCCATCTCTTCCAGCTCTTTGCCTTTGGTTTCATGCACCAGTTTCAGTACAAAAAATACCGACAACAGCGCGCCGAGTGCATACAAACCGTAAGCGCCGGCCAAGCCAATACCGGTCAGCAGCAACGGGAAGGTCATTGTGATCAGGAAGTTACATAGCCACTGTGCCAGGCCGCTGACGGCAAGGCCCACGCCGCGGATTTGGTTCGGAAACATCTCACCGAGCATCACCCACATCACCGGGCCCCAGGACAGATTAAAGAAGAATACATAGGCATTGGCACTGATCAGCGCCAGGGTGCCATAGTCACCAAGCAGCAAATTACCGGCGGTATCCTGCTCTGCATTGGCAAAGGCATAGACGACCAGCGCCAGCGTCACTGTCATGCCGACCGAACCCCATAATAACAGCGGCTTGCGGCCGATACGGTCAATCACTAACAGCGTCAGCACACAAGCAGCGATACTGATGCCGCCGCTGATCACATTGATCATCAGGGCGTCAGATTCGGAAAAGCCCACCGCCTGCCACAACACGGCGCCGTAATAAAACACCACATTAATCCCGACCAGCTGCTGAAAACTGGCAAGGCCAATGCCGACCCACACCAGTTTACGCAATTTGCCGGTCACCGGGTCCAGCAAGTCGCTGAGGCGCGGTGCGTGGTCGGCTTGCAGCGACTCGCGAATATCCTGCACTTTGCGCTGCGCTGCCGCCTGCCCATACAGCCGTTCCAGCACTTTGGCGCCGGCTTCGTCGCGGCCCTTTAACAGCAAAAAGCGCGGGCTTTCCGGGATAAACAGCAGCATCAGTAAAAACAACACGGCTGGCAGCAGTTCCATCCAAAACATCCAGCGCCAGGCGTCTATGCCAAGCCACAGCGGTTCAGTCGATGCACCGGCAAATTCGGCTAACAGGTAATTGCTGACAAAAGCCATAAACAGGCCAAGAATGATGGCAATTTGCTGCAAAGTGGTGAGCATACCGCGATAACGTGCCGGCGCCACTTCGGCGATATAAGCCGGGGTGATCACCGACGCCGCTCCGACGGCAAAACCGCCCAGTACGCGATACAGCACAAACTCCAGCGAACCGTCGGCGATACCGGAGCCCCAGGCACTGACGATAAAAAACACCGCCGACCACAACAAAATCACTTTGCGGCCATAAATATCCGCCAGCCGGCCGGCGAAATAAGCGCCGACGGCACAGCCCAGCAACATACTGGCGACATTAAAACCGGTGCCGACGCTTTCAGACTGAAACGCCAGTTTCAGGCCATCGACGGTGCCGTTAATCACGCCACTGTCAAAACCAAATAAAAAACCACCGATGGTTGCCACCAGGCTGATAAATAAAATTAAAGCGCCGTTCTCTGTCAAAGAGTCGGCTGCTATTTCATCTGCTGCTGGCGCCGCGGCAGGCGGTCGATGTGTTGTTGTCAGGTCCATGCTGTATCCCCTTGTCTGCTCTTGTTTTTGTTGTACTGCTGATTTGCGCAGCTGCCAGCATACGGCGTCTGTTTGCCAAGCACAGCGGCATTGTGAAAAAAGATAATTCTGTCAAAACATTCCGTTAGACCGGACTCGAAGTGGTTCTTGTAAGGTAAGGCGGTCGAACCATGTTTAGCTGTGGACTCCAGAAGCGTGCGACAAAGACCGCAGCAGATGCTCTGGCTGGCAAACCACACTAATAGATTGAATAAAAAGAGAAAAACGGTACAAATAGCATAACAACTCACATAACAACAGGCGCTGGCATCCGGCACAGCACCGCTACTTTCAAACACAGGCAACAGACGATGCAAACTGCAGGACAGAATTTAAGCGTGACCGAGAAAATCGGTTATAGCCTCGGCGATTTGGCGGCCAATCTGATTTTTCAGACGTTGATGACATTTCTCGCCTTTTTCTACACCGATGTCTACCAGATCCCACCGGCTGCTGCGGCGACCATTATTTTTACCGGCGGTTTGATCGGCGCCTGTTTTAACCCAATCATGGGCATCATCGCGGACCGCACCCAAACGCGCTGGGGTAAATTCCGGCCGTGGATTTTGTGGACCGCCATCCCATTTGGCGTGATTGCGCTGGCCGCTTTCAGCACGCCGCAATTCAGCCCGGATGGCAAAATGCTGGCGTCAGGAGGTGGGGATAAGGCGATTATCCTGTGGGATGTGGAGACACATCTGCCCATCGGTCAACCGTTCATAGGACATCGTGACGGTGTAACTAGCGTGGCGTTCAGCCCGAATGGCAAAATGCTTGCGTT
>CBFGPY010000409.1:0-3717 GCA_965650755.1 uncultured Chromatiaceae bacterium
TGGTGGCAACAACAACGCAGTTACCATTGCCGGTTTGGTACAGCCCGGCAAGTCTGGCGTCAGGCCAGCGCCGCTGCTTTGCCGGACCGGGTCCAGCTGCGGCGGGAAGCCCGTCAAATCACAAGTCAAACCGGGGCGAATGTCCGGCTATTGCCAGATCTGCAGGCGTTTGCGCAGGCGGTGTTGCTGGACAATCTGCTCGCCACCATCCGCGCGAAGTGGCCACAGGCCAGCCTGCATCTGCAATTCGGCCACTGGCAGGCGCAGTTTGCTACAGAGGCGGAGGACGTGGTGGCTTTTGGTAAAACAGACGCAAATCCACTGACCGCCATCCGGTTGCAGCAGCAAGTGTTACTGCAGGCCAATGATCTAACCACATCTGGTACAGATACTGTCTGGTACCCGGCTGAAGCCTGGCCGGTGCAATACGGGCCTGCGGTTGCAGTGACCAGTCAAAGCTTCAGTCGTGCCTGGTTACTGGCGCAGGCACTGACCTCGGCCAGCCCCACCCAGCGCACATTATGGCTGCAGCAGGAAACGGACAGTGCGCTGTGGCGGGAGTGGCAAGCTGATCCCGAGGCAACGCCGCGGTTTCAGGCATCCACTGGCTGGTTTCATCAGTTGCAGGCTGCAGAGGACTATCAGCAGTCCCGGCAACTACAGCTACAACTGGAATTACCGGCACATGCCAGTCAGGCGAAACGGCCTTATGTCAGTGCCTGGCTGAGTCACAATGGCCAGTGGCAGGCGCAGTTGCTGCTGCTTGGTGAGCAACCGCGCTGGTACAACGAATTGCGCAGCTGGTGGCGGCAGATTGGACAACAGTCGCAACAAAACTACGACCAGCTGGCCGGTGCTACCCGCAAACCAGGCTTGCATCAGTTTGTCTGGAACGCCCGCCTGGCTGACGGCAGGCCACTGCCGGCCGGCGATTACATCTTACATCTGGAAGCCGCACGGGAAGGCGGCGGCCGTGAGCAACTGAAACTGCCGCTGTACTGGCCACTAACGCACCCCTTGGTCGTGCAGGGCCAACATGAACTGGGGCAAGTACGTATTGACGCCCGCCCGGCCAACGCGACTGCCAGCGAAGCCGCCAGGGCCTCTGTCGCCGCGGTACATCCATCCGGCTAAGCGACCACAACACCCAACTGCTTTTTGTAAAAACCGGTGCTGTCTCCTGGCAGCGCCTGGCTGAGCACTACCCAAAAACAGCCATTTGACCATGAAACATCTGATTGATAAGGAATCGAACATGTCACCCCGTTATTCATTGCTGATGCTGGCGTTAAGCCCTGTGTTACTGACAGCCAACGCATTCGCCGCCGATGCTGCCAGTGCCAAAACGCTGGAGGCTATCGAAATCAAGGCCAGCGAAATCAAAACCAGCCAGCAATTAAAACAACAGCAGGTTAGTGCCAAAGATATCGACACCCGGCAAATCAGCAATCTCACAGATTTAGTGCGGATGGTACCTGGCGTAAACCTGACCGATATCGGCCGCTTTGGCTCCACTGGTTTTAACATCCGGGGGGTCGAAGGAGATCGCGTCAAAATCGCCGTCGACGGCCTGGCGCTTGGCGAAACCATGGACCCGGACAGCCACGCCCCTTATGAATTTTTCCGCTCCGGCCTTGGCGGCATCGACCCGGATGCGTTAAAGCAAGCCACTATTCTCAAAGGCGCGGACGCTATCAGTGCTGGTAGCGGTGCTTTAGGTGGTGCCGTGTTGTTTTTAACCAAAGACCCGGCTGATTTCCTCAAAGCCAGCGGCGACGACAGCGCACTGAAACTGAAAAGCCAGTACAGCGGCAATAACAGTGAATGGCTGCATAGCGTCACTGGTGCCGCCCGCACCGGTCGGCTGGAAAGCCTGCTGGTGTATAGCAGCCGGGATGGCGAAGAAAGCCAAAGTTATGACCACCACAGCAGCGTCACAGGCCCGGGCAGTACCAGCGCTGACCCGCTGAGCGCCCAAAGCCGGGCCTTACTGCTGAAGCTGCAATACAGCTTGTTGCCGGAGCATAAAATCGGCTACAGCCTCGACAGCTTCCAGTCCGACAGCAGCCTGCAGAACATCTCCCGGCAAGATCAGACCTACTTAAGCCGCACTGGCCTTGACGACAGCACACGCGATAAACATAGCCTGCAATATGAATATCTGGCCGGCCTGACCTGGTTTGACAGCATGCAGCTGAAATTTGACCATCAGAACAGCCGCAATCACGGCCTGACCCGGATGACTGTGACAGCCACCTGCCCGCAGAATATCTCGCCTTGTATTCGGGAAGAAGACCGCGATTTTCGCCAGAAACTCACCCAGTGGACCGCCGCTTTTGACAAAGAGCTAAACGGAGACACGGTGCAACAACAATGGACTTATGGTGTGCAGGCGCAAAACAAAACGGTCAGCTCAGCGGCGATAGACCGGCGCTTTGTCGGCCAGACCAAAACGCTGGCCACACTGGAAGTGGACCCGGCTTTTGTGCCGGTGACCGACATCCGCACCCGTTCTGTCTATGCCCGCAACCTGCTGAGCCTGACTGACACAGCCTGGTCATTGGGCTTAGGCGCCCGCTATGATCAGCTGGACTATAACCCACAGTTGTCGGCCACTTATCAGGATAAAACCGGTTCAGTGCAGCCTGTTGATTTTGGTTCCGCCAGCTATCAGGCCCAGCTGCACTATCAACTCGATGAACGTCAACGCCTGAGTCTGCAGGCCGGCCGAGGTTTTCGCGCGCCAACGACTGAAGATATGTATCTGCAAACCAGTACCACCAGTTTGCAGGAAGCGGTCAGCGGCAACACAGTGACATTGCCGACGGCGCAGTCCAATCCGGCATTAAAACCCGAGCACAGCCTGAACCTGGAGCTGGCTTATCAGCTGACGCTGGACAACAGTGCGCATCAGCTCTCTGTATTTCGCGACCGCTATAGCGACATGATCCAGACGGCGCAATTCACCCTCAACCCCACCACTGTCTACCAAAGCTGTGTACGTGGTGTCTGCAGCAAACAAAATGGTGCTGTGTATAGCATGCCGGTCAATATCGACTCCGCGGTGGTCAAAGGTATAGAACTGGAAGGTCACTGGCAGCCAGACGCCAACTGGCGGCTGAACTGGGCAGCAACTTACCAGACCGGTGAAGAACAAAATGGCGAGCCGCTGTTAAGTGTGATGCCCTGGTCTGCGGTGCTCGGCGTCGGTTATCAGCTTCATGACGAAGTGCGGCTATTGCTGAACAACCGTTATCATGCGGCGAAAAGCAGCTCAGACGCCTGGGTCTACAACAGCAGTGGTGCACAAACGGCGGCTACGCCCTATTTAAGTGACAGCGCTTTTGTCAGCGACTTGTCGCTGCAGTGGCAATTGCACGACCAGCTGGCACTGACCGCCGGGGTGTTTAACCTGCTGGATCAGGAATATTATCGCTGGGAGCGGCTGCAATATGTCACGCAATCCGTGGGCGCTGTGCGCGGCGGTGTTAGTGGTGATGGCATCCGGCGTTATCTGGAATCCGGCCGGTATGGCAAAGTCAGTCTGACGCTGAGTTTCTGAGCCGGCCGGTGACTCATCGCAGGCAGAAGTCTGTTGACTCTGCATGACTTTCAACGGGCAGAAGTCTGCAGACTCTACCCTTGTCCAGCCAGAATTTGCCTTCAGAGCGCGGAACTGAGATCCCGGTATAGCACTTTGTGATGGTCGCCCAGAAT
>CBFGPY010000410.1:0-3709 GCA_965650755.1 uncultured Chromatiaceae bacterium
GATTTCATTAATCAAGCCAAGTTCTTTAATCCGCGGTGCTGTCACGCCCATAGCTTCAGCAGCAAGCGGGGCTTTTTCTGCGCTTTTCCACAGAATTGACGCACAACCTTCCGGCGAAATCACCGAATAAGTACTGTATTGCAGCATGTTGACCTGATCGCCGACACCAATGGCCAAAGCACCACCTGAACCGCCTTCACCGATCACAGTACAAAGCACCGGTACTTTGAGACCAGCCATCACTTTGAGGTTGCGGGCAATAGCTTCACTTTGACCGCGCTCTTCCGCACCGATGCCCGGATAAGCACCCGGCGTATCGATAAAAGTGATAATCGGCATATTAAAACGTTCAGCCATTTCATACATGCGCAGCGCTTTGCGATAACCCTCAGGTTTTGGCATGCCGAAATTGCGTTTAATTTTTTCGGCGGTGTCGCGGCCTTTCTGATGACCAATCACCATCACCGGCCGATCGCCTAAGCGGGCAGTACCGCAGACAATCGCCGGGTCATTGGCAAAAGCGCGGTCACCGGCCAGCTCGTCGAAATCGGTAAAAATATGTTTGATGTAGTCCAGCGTGTAAGGACGCAACGGATGGCGGGCTAACTGGGCGACCTGCCATGGACCTAACTCAGCAAAAATCTTTTTGGTCAGCGTCAGACTTTTCTCTTTGAGCTTGTTGACCTCCTCTTCGAGGCCCAGGTCAAACTCACCGTTACGGCTGACTTTGCGCAGTTCTTCTATTTTTGCTTCAAGTTCCGCAATCGGTTGCTCAAACTCTAAATAATTCAGCATCATCGACTGTCACTACCTACCTAATTAAATTCAAGTTGTATTGTTGCTAATTGTTTTAACTGATGCAACAAAGCGTCTGTGGGTGTGATCCACCAATCGGTGCCCAGTGCCAGCGTCACTGCACCTTCCGGGCGCTGGTAACGTAATTTCACCGGCACTGTCCCGGCTTTAAATTCGTTCAGGACCTGCCGCAACTGCTGCAGCTTATCCTGATTGAGCTGATCTGCGTCAATACTGACAAACAAATGTTTCAGGCATTTTTCCCTGGCCTGAGTGATCTCGACCACCTCGCGGCCGGTCATTGTAAGGCCACCGCTGAAATCATCAAAGCTGACCTGTCCAGATACCACCAAAACCTTGTCTTTTTGCAGCAGATGCTCGAAGTTCTCGAACTGTTCGGGGAAAAAACGTACATCTAAACGCGCCGATTTATCATCCAGCTGCACTAAGGCCCAGCGCCGGCCCTTTTTATTGACCAGTACCCGCACGTTCACCACCAGACCACAGGCATGCACCGTCTGATCGCGCCGCGTTGGCGTAAATTCGACTAACCGTGCCGTGGCATAATGGTGGATCTCAGCCAGATAACGGTTAATCGGGTGACCGGTTAAATAAAGACCCAGCGTTTCGCGTTCGCCCTCCAGCCAGACTTCATCCGGCCAGGGTGGCACCACTTTAAAGGCTTTCGCCGAATTTTCCGGCTCTGGCGCTAATGAGCCGAACAAATCGTCCTGCCCCATTGCCTGCGCTTTGGCCTGTTGTTCCGACGCTTTCATCGCCTCTTCGAGGCTCGCCATCATCGCCGCCCGGTGCGGGCCGAGTTTGTCCATGGCGCCGGCCAGGATCAGTTTTTCAATGACGCGTTTATTCAGCCGTTTAATATCAACGCGATGGCAGAAATCAAATAAATCGTGGAAAGGGCCACCGGCATCCCGCGCTTCGATAATGGCTTCAATTGGCCCTTCCCCCACGCCTTTAATAGCGCCAATGCCGTAGACGATATGACCGTCGGTATTGACGGTAAACTTGTGCTGGCCGGAATTGACGTCCGGCGGCAGCAACTTCAGTTTCATATTTTCGCATTCGTCGACCAGCGTGACGATTTTGTCGGTGTTATCCATATCCGCCGACATTACCGCCGCCATAAATTCGGCCGGATAATGCGCTTTCATCCACAGCGTCTGATAAGACACTAAGGCATAAGCCGCTGAGTGCGATTTGTTAAAGCCGTAGCCGGCGAATTTCTCCACTAAATCGAAGATCTTCATCGCCAGTTCGGGATCTATTCCATTTGCTGCGGCACCATTTTGGAAAGTGTCGCGCTGCTTGGCCATCTCTTCGGGTTTCTTTTTACCCATGGCACGGCGCAATAAGTCAGCGCCACCGAGTGAATACCCCGACAACACCTGCGCAATCTGCATGACTTGCTCTTGATACAGGATGATGCCGTAGGTTGGTTCCAGAATGGGTTTAAGCGACTCATGCTGCCAGGTCGCGTCCGGATAAGAAATCTCTTCACGGCCACGTTTACGGTCGATGAAGTTGTCCACCATGCCCGATTGCAACGGGCCAGGCCGGAACAGCGCTACCAATGCGATCATGTCTTCGAAGCAGTCCGGCTGCAGCCGGCGGATCAAGTCCTTCATGCCACGCGATTCGAGCTGGAACACTGCAGTAGTTTCCGCCTTCATCAGCATGTCGTAGCTTTTGCGGTCATCCAGCGGAATATGGTTAATGTCGACCAGCGGTTTGTTGGTCTTTTTATGGCGGGCGTTCACCATATTGACCGCCCACTGCAGAATAGTCAGGGTACGCAAGCCGAGGAAGTCGAACTTCACTAAACCGGCATATTCCACGTCGTTTTTATCAAACTGGGTGACCGGGTTATTGCCTTCGGCGTCACAGTACACCGGCGCAAAATCGGTGATTTTAGTCGGCGCTATCACCACACCACCGGCGTGTTTACCGGCGTTGCGGGTCACCCCTTCCAGCCGGCGCGCCATATCGATGAGGTCTTTGACTTCCTGATCGGACGCATACAGCTCCGGCAGACGCGGCTCTTCGATAAAGGCCTGTTCCAGCGTCATGCCCGGTGTTGGCGGGATCAGTTTAGAGATGCGGTCAACAAAACCATAAGGATGCCCCAGTACCCGGCCAACGTCACGAATAACCGCCTTGGCCGCCATAGTACCGAAGGTAATGATCTGAGAAACCGCTTCACGGCCGTACATGTCCAAGACGTGCTCAATTACTTCGTCGCGTCTGTCCATACAGAAGTCGACGTCAAAATCCGGCATCGACACCCGTTCCGGGTTTAAGAAACGTTCAAACAGCAGGTCAAATTCGAGCGGGTCCAGGTCGGTAATTTTCAGCGCATAAGCCACCAGAGAACCGGCGCCCGAACCGCGGCCAGGTCCCACCGGAATGTCGTTATCCTTAGACCACTGGATAAACTCCATTACCACGAGGAAGTAACCGGGGAAACCCATCTGGTTAATAACGTCGAGTTCAATCTGCAGACGTTCATCATAAGGAATGCGTTTTTCCGCCCTCTGCGCTTCGTCCGGAAACAGGATTTTCATCCTATCTTCCAGACCTTCACGTGATTTCAACACCAGGAAGTCGGCATCTGTCATGCCGCCGGTCGGAAATGCCGGTAAGAAATATTCGCCGAGGCGGATAGTGACATTACAGCGTTTGGCGATTTCGACTGAGTTGGCGAGCGCTTCCGGAATATCGTGAAATAGCGCCGCCATTTCATCACTTGAACGTAAATACTGCGATTCGCTGTAATTTTTTGGCCGGCGTTTGTCTTCCAGTGTGTAGCCGTCATGGATAGCAACGCGGATCTCGTGCGCAGAAAAATCATCCGGCGTTAAAAACACCACTTCATTGGTTGCCACCACCGGCAAGC
>CBFGPY010000411.1:0-3705 GCA_965650755.1 uncultured Chromatiaceae bacterium
GGCGCTGGTGGAATTGGCGCTGCAGCATTATGGCCGGCTCGATATTGCCTTTAACAACGCCGGTACATTAGGCGAAATGGGCCCCAGTGCAGCAGTGTCAGCACAAGGCTTTAATGAGACCTTACAAACCAACCTGACCAGCGCATTTTTAGGCGCCAAATATCAGTTGCCGGTAATGGCACAACAAGGCGGCGGTTCCATCATTTTTACTTCGACTTTTGTCGGTTACAGCTTTGCCTTCCCGGGTGTCGCGGCTTATGCCGCCAGTAAAGCCGGCTTGATTGGCCTGACGCAGGCATTGGCCGCAGAGTTTGGTCCGCAGCAGGTGCGGGTTAATGCGATATTGCCGGGCGCTGTGGATACGCCGATGTACCGGCAGATGAATGACAGCGCTGAAGCACAGGCTTATATCGCCAATCTGCACGCGTTAAAACGGGTGGCCACGCCGGAAGAGTTGGCGCGTTCGGTGTTATATCTGGCGTCTGACGATTCCTCGTTTGTTACCGGCACGGCCTCGCTGGTGGATGGCGGGGCGTCGATTAGCCGCAGCTGAGTTTTTACTCGCCCATTCCTCGCAGGTCCGTCGGCGCGCCGGCTGACCTGCAGGAAGGTTTCATCATCGCGCCATTCCCGTTAAGCTGGGATTTTGTGATGAGCATGATGTGGATGAGCAGTTCTGATGTTGAAATTTGAGCAATGCCGGTTTTTATTAGGCCTGAGCCATCAGGTGCAGGTCAAACAGCTGCACATTAACGCGGGCCAGCACTGTGCGATTTTTGGTGCGAATGGCAGTGGTAAATCGGCGCTCGCTGCAGTGATCGCCGGGCAGGCGCAATTACTGGAAGGACGTGCAGAGTTACCCTCCCGGCTGAGCTGGGTCAGCAGTGCACAACAGCAGGCGCTGATTGAAGCGGAACGACGTAAAGGCGATGCCGATATTCTCGATGTGGAAGTGGACCCTAGCAACGCGCGCGAGATCATCTGCCGTGACCATGCCACTTGGTCAGCCGCACAGGAACAGCAGTTACAGCAGCTCGCCACGAGACTAGGTCTGCAGGAGCGGCTTGAAACGCCATTTCTGGCGCTGTCGACCGGCGAAACCCGCAAGTTATTATTGATCAAAGCAATTTTACAACAGCCGGAATTATTGGTGCTGGACGAACCTTTTAATGGCCTCGATGCCGACTCTTGTGCGGCACTACAGACATTACTGGCTGAATTGCAGCAGCAGATGACACTGGTGCTGGTGCTGAACCGGCTCAGTGAATTGCCGCCTTTTTGCCAAAAAATCCTCTATCTGGTGCATGGTGAGATCGAATGGCAATCAAGCGACAGCGGTATCAGCGCGCTGGAGCTGGCGGAGCTGACACAGCTCAGTCAACTGCAGCAAGCGCCGGGGCCATTACCCGGCAAAGACCGGGACCGCTTTACGCCGGCACTGGCGGAAAAAACTTTGGTCCGCTTACGTCAGGGCAAAGTGCAGTACGGCGACCGGGTGATTTTTCAGGGCCTTGATTGGCAAATTCTGCGTGGCGAGCACTGGCAAATCACCGGGCCAAACGGCTCGGGTAAAACCTGTTTACTGCAGATGCTGAGCGGCGACAACCCACATTGTTACACCAACGATTTACAGGTGTTTGGTTATCAGCGTGGCAGCGGCGAAAGTATCTGGGACATCAAGCAACATCTGGGGCTGGTATCAAACAGCCTGCAACTGCAATACCGGGTCGGTTGTCCGGTATTGCATGTGGTGTTGTCAGGTTTTTACGACAGCATTGGCTTGTATGACCAGCCGTCGGCGCTGCAAATCAAACTGGCGCAGCAATGGCTGGCGCTGATTGGGCTGGAGGCGAAAGCCAAAGACTCGTTCCAGTCGTTATCTTTTGGCGATCAGCGCCTGGTGCTGATTGTGCGGGCTATGGTGAAACACCCGACGCTGCTGATTTTAGATGAACCCTGTAATGGCCTGGACGAGCTGAACCGGCTTAAAGTGCTGGCGCTATTAAGCGTACTGGCGCGCAGTGGGGAGTCAACGCTGTTGTATGTGAATCATCATGCCGAAGACAAAATCGACGGTATTCATCAGGTGCTGCGGATGACGGATTATCAGACAGTAGCCGGGTAGAGAGTATTGCACTGACAGGCATGTCTCGTGATTCGGAGCTGGAGGAAGTCATCACCATAAGCTATCGCCGCCAGCTTGCAGATTAGTTACAAAATGAAGTGGATCTGGGACCTGCAGGACTGCTAAGTTGCCCGCTTTATTGATGGGGCTGAGCCGAGGCTGCAGCGTCTGTTGAGGTAGGTTCAGATGTCAGAAATCAAAATGCGTCAGTGGTTTAGTTTGCTGCTTGGGTCTGGCCTGTGGCTCCTGTTGTGCTACAGCACACAAAGCATGGCGCGGCCGCTGGTCGTGGCCACTTATGCTTACCCGGATATAGACCGCAAAGCGGCCATCACGCCGCTCGCCACCTGGCTGGCCGCAACCCAACAAAGTTCGGTTACCGTCAAAGTCGCCAGCAATCCAAATGAGTTGGTGCAGTGGGCCCATCAGGGCAGTGTTGATTTGGTGGTGCCTAACCTGGTGGCTTATCTGCAAATTCTGCAACAACAGCAACAGATGGTCGATTTTGTGGTGCCGGCAGGTTCGCCCCAACCTGCCAGCCAAGCGGTTTACAGCTCCAGCTTGCTGGCGAAGAAACTACCGGACTTGACCCAACTACCATCATGGTTACGGCAAGGGCGGCCACTGACAGTCTTTGCGGTTTGGCCCGATTCGGCTTCCGGTGGCCTGATTGGCCGTGCCGAGCTGAAAAAGCGGTTGGCCGACCAGTTTAGTCAGCTGCGCTTTGATTATGTTGGCAGCCATCAGGCTGTGTTACCGGCGCTGAGTGCAGCATCTGAAGGCTTGGCCATAGTTGCAACTGCGTCATTACCTGCCAGCTTGCCAGCCGGGATCTCCGAGATCTGGCGTTCCGCCGAACTGCCGTTTGGGCCTTTATTGTGTAACAGCCAGACGCTGCCGTGCGAAACTCTGAAGTCAACTCTGCTGGCAGAGCCGGCAGCGGCTGCAGCTGTATTGCAGGGGTTGCAGCAGGGATGGGTTGAATTCCAGCACAGCCGCGGTCTGGCGACAGTCGATGCCACGCAGTACCAGACGATGCGGGCTCTGCTGGCTGAGCAAAAATAAGGTTGCAGCGTGATTAAGTCCGGGCAATACCAGCCGGCAGGTAACAAAAACCATCAGCTGTATACATTTTGTACATAGTGTCGGGTCGGCGGTAGCAGTTGTCCTGACAAAGAATTACAGACGGCCCCCTGAGTATTTTTACAATGGCAAAGCGTGGCACCAGCAGGTGACCACCAAAGCCTGTGAGGATTTGCAATGAAATACGCGGTTGCTTTTTGTTTGAGTTTAACGTCAGCAGTGTTCTTGAGTGCATGTGTCTCGACGGCCCGGATGGCGCTGCCAGAGTCTGCTGGCGCTTTAGCGCAACATCAGGTGCAAGGGGCAAATCCATTTGCCTGGGATAAGCCACTGCAGTTTGGAACCTGGTCTACCGATCAGCTCAGTGATAAAGGTCGGTTTGATGCTGGTGTGCACATTGGCAAGGTGGGCCTTGGCGGCACTTATCATGCAAAAAGTCTGACAACCAATACCGGTATGACCGCTGGTTGGCTCAATAATCACACTGCCTTCTTTCA
>CBFGPY010000412.1:0-3682 GCA_965650755.1 uncultured Chromatiaceae bacterium
TCATCGTGGCCGGTTAAGTCCAGTAACTTAAACAATAATGGCCGCAATAACGGCACTGCCAGTACCGCTAAGGCCCAAATTGATGGTGTCACACCACTGGAAAAGCTTAACATCGCCATGGCGATGAGGTCCTGCATCACCAGAATGCCGACCGCGACCCGGCCGTGAAACGCACGGATCTCACGTTTGCTTTCCAACACTTTGGCCGCCAATACAGTCGACGAGAACGCCAGTGCAGCCCCCAGCATCAGCGCATGCCACCAGCTGGAATCAAAAGCCAGCCAAATCACCGGTGCGTACAACAACGCGGATAAGGAAAAATGCAGCAGGCTGCCACCCAGTACTTCTGGCTTGAGCAAACTGCGCACATTCAATTTCAGGCCGACAGTGAATAACAGCAGTAACACGCCTAAATGCGCCACATGTTCAATAATGGCGTGGCCTTGCGGTAGTTGCAGGGTTTCAGTACTGGCGGTAATGGCAAAACCAGCAGCAAGATAACCAATCAATGGTGGCAGACCACAAAGCCGCACCAACATGCCGAGGCTAAAAGCAAACCCAATCCAGACGGCTTCTAAAATCAATGCGCTCTCCTTGTGTCGATGAATCTTTTAGTCTGACAGCCCACAAGACTGCCAACAAGCTTTGCAATTGCGCCAAATCAACTGAGCTGGCTTTGTTTCTTCAATGCCAACGCTTGTTTGGTTTGTTGCCATTCAACAGAGGTGATAGCGGTCGTCGGGCTTTGCTGTGCATCCACTTGCGGGCGTCGCGCCGCACAACGTTCAAGGATTTGCAGTTGCTCTGCATCCGGTTTTTTGTTCCAGTCGACTATCTCTTCAATATGACGATAGCAGCCGGTACAAATCTTCTCTTGATTGAGTTTGCAGCATGCAACACAAGGTGAATCCATCAGGGCCTCCGCTATTTTCCGGCCAGTATGCCAAAATTTTGCCGGCTTGACCCGCGACAAACAAGCTTTAGGACATGCTGCAGCTTCTGAAGTAGTAAAATTCGACGTTTGTCGCGGTGAAGTGCCTGTCAGGCGCAGCCTGTTATTCGCCCTCTTACATTCCAGTGCCGGCTGTGGCAGTTTGATAGTTTTACCTCCACAGATCTGCCACAGCAGACAGCAAACCCAGGGACTTTTATGAACAAATGGCGCATGAATAAATGGCAACCCGCCGCATTGGCACTTTGTGTCAGCGCAGCGTTAATTCCGGCAGAAGCCGCTGATAAAAAAGCCGAATGGGACGTCAACGCCCCACAAGGTAAATTCGAAACGGTACAAATTAATACTGACAGCGGCACCTGGATGAACGTCGACATCAGCCCGGATGGCCGCACCCTGGTGTTTGACCTGCTCGGTGACATTTATACGATGCCGGTCAGTGGCGGCAGCGCCAAGCGTCTGACGTCGGACATCGGCTGGCAAATGCAGCCCAGTTTCAGCCCGGACGGCAAATTCATCACTTATACCTCGGATGAAGGTGGTGGCGACAATATCTGGTTAATGAACGCCGACGGCAGCAACGCCCATGCGGTGACTGAAGAAACTTTCCGTCTGCTCAATAGCCCGGCCTGGAGCCCGGACGGCGAATTTATCGTCGCGCGCAAACATTTTACCAATACCCGTTCTTTAGGTGCCGGTGAAGTCTGGATGTATCACAAATCCGGCGGCAATGGCGTGATGCTGACGGAAAAAGCCAACGACGAAAAAGACTTAGGCGAACCGGCTTTTTCGCCGGACGGCAAGTATGTGTATTTTTCTCAGGACGACACCCCAGGCAAGACCTTCCATTACAGCAAAGACTCCGAGCAAGGCATTTATGTCATCAAACGCTTTGAGCGCGAGACCGGCAAAATCGACGTGTTGTTAGAAGGTGCCGGCGGTGCCATCAGACCAACTCCGTCCCCGGATGGCAAGTTCCTCGCCTATATCCGCCGTATCGATTTCCAGACGACGTTGATGCTGTATAACTTAGAATCCGGTGAAACCACTGAGCTGTACGGTAAACTCGACCGCGACATGCAGGAAACCTGGGCCATTCATGGTGTTTATCCGCAGATGAGCTGGACACCGGACAATAAAGCCATTGTGTTCTGGGCCGGCGGTAAAATCCAGAAACTGGATGTCGCCAGCAAACAAGTGGCTGCTATCCCGTTTAAAGTGGATGTGGAGAAAAAAATCCAACAGGCGGTGCGTTTCAAACAGGAGCTGGACCACGACAACATCGACGTGAAAATGCTGCGTTTTGTGCAGGCCTCGCCGGATGGCAACACTGTGGTGTATTCAGCGCTCGGGCACTTATATAAAGTAGCCGCCAAAGGCGGTAAGCCGCAGCGCCTGACGGCGCAGAACGAACACTTTGAGCTGTATCCGGCGTTTTCCCGCGACGGCAAAAAACTGGTCTATGTCAGCTGGCATGATCAACAGCAGGGTCAGATTAAAATCATTGATTTAACGACGAATCAAGTCAGCACTGTGGTCAGCGCACCCGGTAAATACCTGGAGCCTTCATTTAGCCCGGATGGCAAAACTCTGGTATTCCGCAAAGGCGGCGCAGGCAGCCTGCTCGATAAACGCTGGTCGTTAAACACCGGTATTTACACAGTGCCGACCGCCGGTGGCGCACTGAAACTGGTCAGCCGCAACGGTTTTGCGCCGCACTTTGCCGACCGCAACGACCGGATTTTTGCCATGGATTATGGCCAGTCACCAACCTTACTGGCGATAGATCTTGCCACCGAAACCCAGCGCACTTTATACAGCGCCAAATATGGCACTGAATTTAAAGTGTCACCGGATGGCAAATACGTCGCTTTTGCCGATCGCTTTAAAGTCTATGTCACGCCATTTGCCGAGCGCGGCGCGGTCATTGACATCAGTGGCAGCGACACCCAATTCCCGGTGCGGCAGTTATCGGTACGCGCTGGCGAAAACATCAGCTGGAGCGGCAACAGCAAACAGCTGTACTGGAATTTAGGCCCTGAACTTTATCACGCCAACTTAAGTAGTGTGTTTGACGTAGGCAGCGACAAAGCAGCCGACAAGTTTAAAGTCGCCAATGGCCAGAATATCAGTTTCAGCACAGCCGCTTACCAGCCGCAAGGTCTGGTTGCTTTTGTTGGTGGTCAGGTCATCACGATGCAAGGTGACAAAGTGATCCCGGATGGCGTCGTACTGGTTGAAGGCAATAAAATCAAAGCTGTCGGCACTGCCGGCGAGGTAAAAGTACCTGCGGGCGCCAAAGTTATCGATATCAAAGGCAAGACATTGATGCCTGGCCTGTTTGATGCGCACGCGCATGGCAGTCAGGGTGTGAATCAGATTATCCCGCAGCAAAACTACGCCAATTACGCATCGTTAGCGCTTGGCGTCACCAGCATCCACGACCCGTCCAACGACACGCAGGAAATTTTCACTGCCAGCGAAATGCAAAAAACCGGGCAGATAGTCGGCCCGCGGATTTTCTCCACCGGCACTATTTTGTACGGCGCTTATGGTGCCGGTTATACCTCACATGTCGATAGTCTGGACGATGCGAAATTCCATCTGGAACGTTTGAAAAAGGTCGGCGCCTTCTCGGTGAAGAGCTACAACCAGCCACGGCGCAATCAGCGTCAGCAGGTGATTGAAGCGGCGCGTGAACTGAACATGATGGTAGTGCCGGAAGGCGGC
>CBFGPY010000413.1:0-3674 GCA_965650755.1 uncultured Chromatiaceae bacterium
AGGCCACGGCCAACAACCGCGCGTTCATCCAATCACCCAGACACGAACCGATGCCAGACATGATTTGGCTCTGCTTGAAATTGATGAGAAGTTACCGTCAGTCAAATTGGCTGACCCTGCATACGTTGCTGAAGGGACAGAGCTGGCATTTACCGGCTATCCGATCACCGGCGTGCTTGGACTTTATCCGGCAACACACCGTGCGCTGCTGAGCGCCGTGACGCCAATAGTGATACCGGCGGACCATAGTCAGGCACTGAGCGCAGCCAGTGTCCGTCAGATGCGCGATCCATTTTTGATTTACCAGTTAGATGCGACAGCCTATCCAGGCAACAGTGGTAGCATGTTGTATCGTCAGGATAATGGTGAAATTGTTGGCATCATCAACATGGTTTTGATAAAAAAAACCAAGGAAGCTGTGTTAAGCGATCCCAGTGGCATTTCATATGCAATTCCGGTGAAATATCTGCATCAGTTGTTACAGCAACTACAACTCTAAGGCCTTGTAATGGTTATTGAATTATCTCCGGGTCAAACAGGATTTCTGCTCGCCGCGCTCGGATATCTGTTGTTCTTTGCCTTGCAGCTGACAGTACGCAATAAGACTTCGCAAAAATCGTTATTGTCGGTTTATACACTTTTCTCGGTATTTTGGGTCATTTTCAATGGCACTACACAACAATTAACGTTCGTGTCGGATACATCTTTTGCCATTGAGACGATTCAGAAATCGTTTCTGCTGATGTTTTTACTATCAGCGCTGAGCAAAACAGATATTCCTCTACGACAATGGTTTGCGGTTAAAAAAGTCCGTCTGACGCTCGGAATTCTGGTCAGCTGGTTATTCTTTGGCAGCTTTGTGATTGACACGGCCGGTTTACGTCTGATGGGAACCTTATTACTGGTGATCACGATGCTGGCAATGGTCGAAACATTATATCGGCAGTCCGGCGCGCAAAAATGGCAATTTAAACCGCTGATCATAGCTATCGGGATTTGCCTGCTGCTCGATTTTTACCTGCTGGCCGAAGCAGCCCTGCTGAGTAAAATTAACCAGCAAACCTGGCAGGCGCGTGGTTTTATTCATTTATTTATGTTGCCGTTTTTGGTCGTTGCGGTAAAACGGGTGAAGTCCTGGGGCATTAATGTTTATGTCTCCAGAGACATCGTTCTGCAAAGTTCACTGGTGTTGGCTGCCGGTATCTATCTTTGTCTGCTGGCGGTAGTCGGTTATTACCTCAGTTATATCGGTGGCAACTGGACCAGTCTGTTACAGGTGGTGTTTGTTGTCATTGGTACCGCTGTACTGGGTACCTTGTTTTTTTCCGATGGATTGCGCCGTAAAGGCCGGGTTTTCATCGAAAAACACTTTTTTGCCAATACCTTTGATTATCGTGAAAAATGGGTTGAGCTGACCCGCGAACTGAAACAAATAGAATTTGCCCGCGAAAACACCGCGCAGGTCTGTCTCAATGCCTGGTGCCGCGCTATCGGCTACAGTCATGGCGCTTTGGTCAAATGGCAACATGATCAGTTTCAACTATTAGCTACCAAGGGGCAGCTAGAGATCACCGAAACCGAGCGCAAAGCGCTCGCTCTGGTCGTCTCGGAACAAAAAAACAAGCAGTGGTTGCTCGACTTTAGCGACAGAAAAGACCCCGTCGTCACCGAAATGAGCAGATTACTGGACAATCAATTACCATCATTCAGCATCTTGATCCCCATTCTGAAAAATAATCAATTGTGGGGCTTTTGCCTGCTGCATGGTCTGGTCAACGAGAAATTACGACTGAACTGGGAATTGCGTGATTATCTCAACGCCGTGACGGAACAAATCGCCAGCTATTTGTTTATGGACGAAGCCAGTAAAGCCCTGTCCGAAAACGCGCAGTTTGTTGCCTTTAGCCGTATGTCAGCCTTTGTAGTACACGATTTGAAAAATGTGAAAGCGCAAATCGACATGCTGCTGAAGAATGCACAGAAACACCGGCACAACCCGGAATTCGTCGACGATGCTTTTGCTACTATCGAAGCGATGCAAAGCCGGTTACAAAATATGCTGGCGCAGCTCACTAACAAACAGAGCGGCCAGGAGCATGTCAAAAAGACCGCATTAGCACCGCTGCTCCAAGTCCTCATCAACGAGCGTTGTAGCGGCAGTCTGCCTACACCGGTACTCCGAATGGAATCAGATTGCCTGCTAACAATTGATGCGGAACGATTCACCAACATCCTGTACCATTTAATTGATAACGCCCAACAGGCCACAGCAGACGACGGTAGGGTTGATGTAACAGTCCGTTGTCAGCAAGAACAACTCTGTATCCAGATATCAGACACAGGTTGCGGCATGACAGAGGAGTTTATTCAGAACCGCCTGTTTAAACCATTTGATACCACAAAAGGCAATGCAGGCATGGGAATTGGCGCGTATGATGCGCTGACCTTTGTGCAACAGCAGCAAGGTCAATTACAGGTCGACAGCACGGTGAACCAAGGGACTACCTTTACGATTTTGCTTCCTTTACACTAAACCAACTTACTGATACACGGAATGTTGTATGAAAACATTACTCGCAATTGATGACGATCTTGGCATACAGAAGCAGCTCAAATGGAGTCTGACTGATTATGAAGTAGTTTTTGCTGAGGATCGTTCGTCGGCTCTGCAGCAGTTACGGCGCTACGAGCCTGCTGTAGTGACGTTAGATCTTGGTCTGCCACCAGATCCAACCAATGCTTCTGAAGGTCTGGCATGTCTGACTGAGATCCTGCAGCATAATCCCAATACCAAAGTGATTGTGATCACGGGCAGCACAGATACCGAACATGCGTTGCAAGCTATTTCCCTCGGCGCCTACGACTACTACCAAAAACCTATTGATGTTGATGTTTTAAATGTCATTGTCGCGCGCGCATTTAAACTCAGTGAGATCGAAACCGAAAACCGAGTCCTCAAAGCGACCGCTTATAAACAACAGGATATTATCGGTAACAGCGAGTCGATTTTAAAAGCCTGCCGGATGGTGGAGAAAATTGCACCAACCGAAATCACAACCTTGTTACTCGGTGAGTCGGGTACCGGCAAAGAAGTATTTGCCCGTGCAATTCACAAGCAAAGCCCACGTGCGGATAAACCCTTTGTGGCGATTAACTGTGCATCGATCCCAGATAATCTGCTCGAAAGTGAGTTGTTTGGTTATGAAAAAGGCGCTTTCACCGGTGCGCATAAAACTACTTTAGGTAAAATCGAGACCGCAAATGGCGGCACCCTGATGCTTGATGAGATCGGTGACATGCCGCTCGCACTGCAGGCCAAAATGTTGCGTTTTCTGCAGGAACGGGTCATTGAACGAGTCGGCGGCAGGGCCGAGATTGAAGTTGATGTCCGCGTCGTCTGCGCGACGCACCGCAATCTGGCTGAGATGGTTGCAGAACAAAGCTTTCGTGAAGATTTGTTTTATCGCGTCAGCGAGATCACACTGAATATTCCACCGCTGCGAAATCGCGGCCATGATATTGTCATTATCGCCAAAGCCCTGCTCCATCGCTTTAATGCGGAATTCAATACCAATATTCAAGGCTTTACCGAAGACGCTATCAACGCCATGTTGGGGCATCGCTGGCCTGGAAACATCCGTGAACTGCAAAACAAATTGAAATCTGCCGTGATC
>CBFGPY010000414.1:0-3663 GCA_965650755.1 uncultured Chromatiaceae bacterium
AAAATCGAATTCGTCAGACAGTTCGTTCAGTACCCGCTCCACGCCTTCTTTGTGCAGTGCGTCTTTGTCGCGGGTTTGCGAAGCCGGCAGAATAAACAGGTTTTCTAAACGTTTGTCTTTAATCAGCGCCTGTTTCAGGTTGGCTTCACCGTTGATCACATTGACGAAATCAAAAACAACGCGACGCTCACAGCCCATAATCAGGTCCAGATTACGCAAGCCGATATCAAAATCGACGATCACGGTTTTGTGACCTTTCAGAGCCAGGCCAGTACCAATCGCCGCGCTGGTTGTGGTTTTACCGACACCGCCTTTACCTGATGTCACCACTATAATTTTTGCCATAGCACAAAGTCCTTAGAATAATTCTGCCAACATTAACTGTCCGTCCTGCAAACCAATACAGACTGGTTTCCCCCAGTAGTCACCTTGCAGGGTATCGCTTAACCAATAGTTACCGGCAATCGAGATTAACTCGGGTTGCATATTGTAACAATAAATCTTTTTCGAAGCGTCACCGCCGGCGCCGGCAATAGCTTTGCCCCGCAGTGCGCCATAAATATGAATGTTGCCATCGGCGATGACTTCAGCACCGGCACCTACTGTGCCGCGGATGATTAAATCTGCGCCTTTAACGTAGATTTGCTGACCGGAGCGGATATTGCCGTCGATGGTTTTGTTATCTGCGTTGATCACCGTCGGAGTGACCGGCGCCACTGGCGCAGGAGACGCTACCGGTTTTGCCGGCTCAGAAGTTTTACCAGCCTTTGGTGGCTGCAGCGCTGCAAGGCCTGCGGCATGAGCGGCCTTTTTTAAGCTGGCATCTGCGCCACAAACACCGACTAACACCAGCTGTAATTCGAT
This sequence comes from uncultured Chromatiaceae bacterium, assembly GCA_965650755.1. GTDB lineage: Bacteria > Pseudomonadota > Gammaproteobacteria > Enterobacterales > Alteromonadaceae > Pararheinheimera. The sequence goes on from CBFGPY010000414.1 coordinate 865, forward strand.
GAATAGCTGCTTGATGGCGGCAAAGTCAGGCGTTTGTGTGCAGTTTTCAACGCTGATGACGACCGGAGCCTGAGTAAAAAAGCCGGGCGCCTGTGCCAGTTTATTGCTCAGTTCCTGTCGCAGCGTCGCTACAGAGAAATCCTGACAATACAACACAGATAAAGGAAACAAACTGCCTTTGAGTTCGATGCTTGGTTCAGACATAACAGCCATGTGCAAAAAAGTTGAAAAAGGGTGGTCCGCGCCAATTTCGTCAAACGCCGGAGCGACGTTTTTCAGGTTATACCCGCCGGGCATCGGTTCGCAGATTTAGCGCTTCATGGTATAGTCTGCGCCTTTGTTAGGCAAGTTACCCGGAACAGAATTTCTGCCATGCTGAGCGCAATTTATAAGAGCCCGAAAAAACCTGAAACTTACCTGTATGTGCTGCGCCGGGACGATTTCAGTCAGGTGCCGCCGGCTTTACTCGCTACTTTTGGCACGCCACAGCTGGTGACTGTGCTGGATTTAAGCAGCCGCGCCACATTAGCAGGCGCAGATCTTGTCAAAGTGCGGCAAATGCTGACCGATCACGGTTATTACCTGCAGTTGCCACCGCCGCCGGAAGACTTGTTAAAGGAACATAAGAACTGGCTGGACAGTCAGAACCGCCAGTGATGTTGTTTTAGAAAAGGATTAGTTGTTGAACAGAATGATTCTTATAGCGCTGTTGGCCGGGGCTGTGACTGCCTGTAGTCATGCCGGTACCAGTGACAGTGTTGCCGTCGCAGACAAAGCGGCCGTCGCAAATAAAGTTGCCGCCAGTCAGCCTGCTGCCAATAAATCAGCCGCAGCAAAAGCCGCTACGAAAAAAACTAGCGGAGCAGCCCAACCTGACGCCAGCGAAAAAAACGCGGCCGGCTTTCAGCTGTATGTCAAAGGGCTACGCCAGGAAGCGGAAGCGGCAGGTTATCCCAAAGCCTTGTTAGATGAAGTATTTCCGACCCTGAAGTTTCATCACACTGTGGTCAAGGCCGACAAAGGCCAGCCGGAGTTTGTCGAAACTTTAGATACCTATCTGCCCAAACGGGTCAATGCCCAGCGCATCAAAATGGCCCGCGAGGCCTATCAGAAATATCAGGCGGAACTAGCACCTATCAGTGCGCAATATGGTGTGCCGGCGCGGTTTATCGTTGCGCTGTGGGGGCTCGAAAGTGCCTTTGGCCGGATCACCGGCAATTATTCAGTGCCATCGGCATTAGCGACTATGGCCTATGAAGGCCGGCGTGAAGACATGTTTCGCCGTGAGTTTTTCCTCGCGCTGGATATTTTGCGTGAAGGCCACGTCCAATTTGCCAATATGAAAGGCTCCTGGGCTGGCGCTATGGGCCATACCCAGTTTATGCCAAGCGCTTTTATCAAATATGCGCAGGATGGTGACGGCGATGGTCACAAAGATATCTGGACCAATCGTCGTGATGCTTTTGCTTCTATCGCCAGTTACCTGAAAACTGAAGGCTGGCATAACGGCCAGAGCTGGGGCCGGCAGGTGCGATTACCGAAGAATTTTGATTACAGCCGGGTTATTCCGAAAGGCAGTAAAGACCGCGCGCAATGGCTAGACTGGTGGCAGGAGCGTGAATTACCGCTGAGCCAATGGCAAAAACTCGGTGTGCGTTTGGCTGATGGTTCGCCGCTGCCAAAGTCCGCACTCAAAGCCGCAGTGGTGATGCCGGATGATAAAGATGGCCGCGCTTATCTGGCGTATCCGAACTATCAGGTGCTGATGCACTGGAACAGATCTTATTATTTTGTCAGCAGCGTTGGTTATCTGGCAGACGAGATAGTCACAGCGCCTGCGAAGAAAACAGCGGCTAAACCAGCAGCAAAAACCGCAAAATGACGGAGCACTGATGCAGTATCAACACCAGGATCTACTCGGACAAGCCATTGATTTACCTGTTGGTAAAGTAGTCTGTATCGGGCAAAACTATCAGGACCATATCGCCGAGATGAACAGTAAAACCGCGCCGGATGCGCTGTTTTTCTTAAAACCTGCCACAGCGTTGCGTCATTTCAGTGCGCCACTGCGCATCCCGCAGGACCGCGGCGCAGTGCACAACGAAACTGAAATTGCGGTGTTAATCGGTCAGCCATTAAGCGCTGTGACGCCAGAACAGGTGATGGCGGCGGTCTGGGGTTATAGTCTGGCATTGGATCTGACGTTACGTGACGTACAGGCGGAACTCAAAAAACTGGGGCGGCCCTGGGATATTGCCAAAGGCTTTGACGGCGCTTGTCCGGTAGCTGGTTTTGTCCCGGCGACACAAATTGCCGACGCGCAGGCGCTGACCTTTAGCCTCGATGTCAACGGTGAGCGGCGCCAGACTGGCGATGCCCGGTTGATGATCCGTGGTATCGCCCAGATGATTAGCGAAATGTCCTTCTGGTTCAGCCTGCAGCCGGGCGACATAGTGCTGACTGGCACCCCGGCCGGTGTTGGGCCTTTGTTCGTCGGCGATCAGTTAACGCTGAGCTTAGATAATTATTTTTCGGTACAGAGCCAGGTGAGTCACACCCCGGTGCTGGCCGTACGGAGCGGCACATGAGCCTTGCAGAAAAATTCTGGGAAACCAAATCCCTGATGGAGATGAGCAACGAAGAGTGGGAAGCTGTCTGTGACGGCTGTGCTAAATGTTGCCTGAATAAATTTATCGACGATGAAGACGAAGAGGCTGAAGGCCCGACCGACTTTATCCGGGAAGGCGAAACGGTACATTTCACCAACATCGCCTGTCAGTATCTGAACAGCAATAAATG
>CBFGPY010000415.1:0-3657 GCA_965650755.1 uncultured Chromatiaceae bacterium
CCGCTATCAGGCTCCGCAAGGCTGGTTTGAAATCGCACTGCCGGTTGGCCACTGCGAAATCGTGCCCTGTGACACCACTGTCGAGTGTCTGGCCGAATATATTGCCAACACTTTGCAGGCGCTGGAACCGGCACCTTATAAAGTGGTCGCTTATGAAGGGGTTGGGAAGGGCGCTATCGCCTTTGCCTGAACTTTTTCCACTGGCTTTTATCACTAAAAATAAGCCCGCGATCAGCGCGGGCTTATTACTTAAGAACATTTAATTCGCCGCTGACCAGCTGATACCTGGCCATTGGGTGCGCTGCGATATGGCCTTTAACACGGCGACAGTGGCGGGCACAGGTTCCAACTGCAGCGCCAACTGGACTAAGCGTTGTTGACGAAAAACATGGCATTGCAGCACATCATCCGCAGCGGCACGAAGCAAGCATTGCCTGAACGTTGCTTCAGTCGCTTTTAACTGTGCCACCGCAATCAACATATCGCCGCTGCTAAAACCGGCCCAGTGCGCAGCAGTGCCATTTCGCACCGCAGTCAGCAGCAAGCCTTCAGGCCTTGCTTCGTAATGAAAACCTGGGTCGAGTGATACAAGTTTCAGCTCTTTATCACCGCTCAGGTCCTGCGGGTGCTCCGGTTGACGCCAGCTGAGCTCCAGCCCAAGCGCTGAGGCGGCAGCAGCGACTGGCAGTTCAATCGCCTCCTGCACCCAACCTTGTACTTTGTTCACCAACGTCTCTGACTGTGAATACTGTCGCAGCAAACGGAAAAAACTGTCGTCATCACTGCCAGACTCGCCAGAGCCGAAATTCTGCCAGCAGAGCTGCATCAGCCCGTCTAAACAAAGGTTTTGTTGCTGTAACTCCGCGTCCAGACAAAATGCCAGCAATGCGCCTTTCGCGTAATAACTGACGACTGCATTAACAGCGTTTTCGTCCTGCCGGTAAAACCTGGTCCAGGCATTAAGGCTGCTGTCAGCCAGGCTCTGGCGCAGGTTTGCCGGCGAACGTTGTAGCCGGCTGATAGTTTTGGCCAAACCGGCAAGATACTGCTCGAGGCTCAACTTTCCGGTACGCAGTAAACTCAGGTCGTCGTAGTAAGACGTGAAACCCTCGTACAACCAAAGTTGCGTGCTGTATTGCTCGGCCTGTAATTCGTAGTTCAGATAAGCAGCCGGCCGGGCGCGTTTGACCCACCAGGTGTGGAAATACTCGTGACTGCACAGAGCGAGGAAATTCTGATATTCCTCGGTATATTCATCGGGTAATTGTGGATTTGGTAAATCAAAACGATTACATAACAACAAAGTCGAATTGCGATGTTCCAGCCCGCCATAGCCCTGATCAACCACCCAGGTTAAAAACCAATATTCCTGCAAATCGGACGGCAAGCTGCCAAACACCTGTTTTTGCGCCTGGCATAGTGGTAATAAATCTTTCGCTATCCGCTGCACGTCTGTAGCGACAGCACCACACAACACCAGGTGATGTGGCACGTTATCAACGCTGAAGCTGGCGACATCCAAAACACCTGCCAACAGAGGGCTATCGATTAACTGCGCGTAATTCTGCGCGAGGTAGCGACCGAACTGCAGAGCGGTAGTCGCAGGACCCCGGGACAGGCCGCTCGCCAGCTGCCAGTGTTGCGGTGCTTGCCCTCTTTTCACAGTAACGACATGTGGCAAGTGCTGCTGACCGACCACCTGCAGACAGCTTGCCGCCGGATTGATCACAGCAATATCCGCACTGAGATAATTGGCCCGCACCGATAAATCAAAGGCATAAAGCCGGTAAAATACAGTAACCAGCTGACCCCGATGCTGCAGCTGCCAGCTTTGTTTATCGGTCTGCACCAGCGGCAGGGGCCCGGCCTGGTCTTCTGCACGGATATCCTGCAAATGACGGGCAAAATCCCGGATCATGTAAGAGCCCGGGATCCAGGCTGGTAGCGTCAAATGCATTGCCAAGTTGTCATGTGGCAGCAACTCAAGCTGAACATCCAGATAATGACCGGCTAAATCTGCCAGTTCCAGCTGGTAACGAACTTCATTCATCACATATACTTCCGGCTTGTTGTTTCGCCGGATTATAACGCCGGCGCCGCATAATAAGGAGTTGAAATGGCACAAGAAACGATTTTCAGTAAAATTATCCGCCGCGAGATCCCAGCTGATATTTTGTATCAGGATGAGTTGGTAACCGCATTTCGCGATATCAATCCCCGCGCGCCGACCCATATTCTGATTATACCCAATGTACTGATCCCAACCGCCAATGAAGTCGACGCGGTGCATGAATTGGCATTAGGCCGGCTTTTCACCGTCGCACGTAAACTGGCTGCAGAAGCTGGAATTGCAGAAAATGGCTACCGCCTGATTGTGAACTGTAATCAACATGGTGGTCAGGAAGTGTTCCACCTGCATATGCATCTGGTCGGTGGTAAAGCATTAGGTCCGATGCTGGCACGCTAATGAGTTTTGCGGATAAGCCGCGTAATGACTACAATGCGCGGCTTTTCCAAGAGGGTATTCCCAGTATGATGAACGAAGCACAAGTTGCAGTCCGCATTGAACAAGCAGTCACCCGGGTGACCAAAACCGTATTCCCGGGCCGGACCAACCATCACAATACCTTGTTTGGTGGCGAGGCTCTGGCCTGGATGGACGAGGCCGCTTTTATCGCCGCCACAAGATTTTGCCGCAAACCACTGGTCACAGTCAGCTCAGACCGGGTCGACTTTAAAGAATCTATTCCGGCCGGCAGTATCATCGAGCTGGTCGCCCGTATTGAACATGTTGGTCGCACCAGTATCCGTGTTAACGTCGACATCTTTGTTGAAAATATGTACAGCGACGATCAGCACAGAGCAATTTCCGGCTCTTTCACCTTTGTCGCACTTGGTCCTGACCGTAAGCCAACACCGGTACTCGGCTGAGGCCAGACAGACTCGTCGCTGCGACTAACAGGGACTGGCGTGGGATTAATGCCGGTTCAGCCGAAGGTAGCTTTGGTATAATCGGCGTCCTTATTCCGATGGAAATCTGCGCTTGCTGCGAATTTTTGAAGACCGACACCGCCAATTTTGGATTTTGCACAGCCTCGGATGGCTGGGTTTTGCGTTGGTTGCTTTTCTCGGATCGTTATTTCAGGAAATGCGCGACGCTTATCTCATTGTCGTGGCGCTCGACGCTTACGCTGGCTGGCTGCTGACCATTCCACTTCGCTATTTCTATCAGCGCATTCGCAGCTGGCATCCGGTGGCACTAATCGCCACCGTGCTGCTGGCTTCATTAGTCACTGCGGCGTGCTGGTCCGTCATCAAAAACTTCAATTACTGGGAAATCTACCGGCACGGTTTTCGGCCAAAAGACTGGCTGCAATACCTCGAACAGACACCGGTTGCCTTTTATGTGATGCTGAGCTGGAGCGGTTTATACTTTGGCGTGCGCTATTACCAAAGTTTGCAGCAGGAAAAACAAAAGCTGCTGACCGCTTCAAATAAAGCGCACGAAGCACAACTGAAAATGCTGCGCTACCAGCTGAACCCACATTTTTTGTTTAATACCTTAAATGCGATTTCGACACTCGTCATGCTCGGCGAGGCAGACACAGCCAACAAAATGCTGAGTCGGCTCAGCGACTTTTTGCGTTATTCCCTCTA
>CBFGPY010000416.1:0-3656 GCA_965650755.1 uncultured Chromatiaceae bacterium
AAGTACGACAGGATAGTCGCTGCAACGATAATCAGGTTATAACGGATGCCGCTGGCAAAACCATAGACCCAGCCTTTGGGGTAAAACAGCGCCACCCAGAGCCATAACGTGACGCCGATAAAGGGCTTTTTAAAGCAAAAATACAACAGCGCCGGAAAAATCAGCAGAAAAAACGCGTCACGCATCGTCGTTTTTCTCCTGAGTTGTTGCCGCCTGTTCTTTGTCGTCCTGCTTCATCGCGAAGTAACACATCGCGACAACCGCTATCAGGTCCAGGGCAAATAATGCGCTTTCCATTAACCTGTTACCTTACTAATCACGTAACGATATTTGCCGGAAGCCTCGGCCGCTATCTGATCGACCCACTCGATGCTGATGTCGACATCAGCGCCCAAGCGCGCGGTTAAACCGTGGCGGACTTTATCGGCCAATGCCGGTGCGTCGCCATTTTCCAGCACCAGCTGCACCCGGGTATGGGTCAGACTTTCCTGCACAATTTTAAAATTGCTGATGCCGTGCAGTTCGCGGATGACATAAATCAGCGCCAGGCCATGCATCATAGTGCCATTGCTGGCGACAACAAAATCGGTGCTGCGGCCTTCGATGTTTTCCAGCACCGGCAGGCCACGGCCGCAACTGCAGACTTTGTCGGAAAGCGTTGCAATATCGCCGGTGCGGTAACGGACAAAAGGGAAGTCCGAGGTGGCCAGGTGCGTCACGACAATTTCACCGCTTTGCCCGGCAGGTAAAGGGTTACCATCGCGGTCGATGATTTCGACAATGATATCTTCGGCGCTCAGATGCATACTGCCGGCCGGGCACTGATGCGCGATAAAGCCGGCGTCACGGCCGCCATAACCATTCGCCACCGGTGCGCTGAACACCTGTTCAATCAGCTCACGCTGATAGGGGTACAAACGTTCTGAAGTGACAAACACCACTTTGATGCCAAGACCGGTCAGGTCAATCTGATGTTGCTGCGCGGTTTTGGCAATCAGATGAAACACCGACGGATAACCAAATAACATTGCCGGTTGTATTTGTTTGATCTGTTCGATAAAGCCGAGAATTTTCGCTTCAGTTAAATCAAAAGCCGGAATTAAATGTGATCGGAAAAGTTTGTCACGCCAGATTTTTATTTTGTCCTGTTTGTTCAGTTCAATCGGTGAACCCCAGGCCACAATTTCTTTATCACCGATATCGACGCCCCACCAGCGGGTGGCGCGCCATTTTTCGGCCACGTCATGACTGATACGTTCGTTACCAAGCAAAAACGTCAAAGGTGTACCGCTGGAACCGCCAGTGGTAAAAGGCCGCACTAAAGTCGCTTGTGGGTTTTTCAGGCTTTCGCTGTTCGCGCGGATAGTAGCCTTATCCAAAAAGGGTAATTTCACCAAATCGGCGCTGCTTTGAATGTCCGACGCCTGAAGGCCAAGGCGGGATAACAAATCGCGATAGTAGGGCACTTCAGTGCTGATGCGACGGATAAAAGCCTGCAGGCGCTGCTGCTGTAAAGCCTGGATCTGCTGCGGGCTTTGCCACTGGCTCTGTTCCAGCTGGCGGAAAATGGCCACAGTGTCATGTTTTTTCAGCCGTTCGTGCAGCGGAAACAAGCAACGGCTAACCAGCCAGGTGTACCAGGAACTCGCCATCAATCTGTGCTCCGAGCCAAAACTTGTAAATATTGCTGTTGTAGCAATTCCCAGACTTTATGCCAACTGAAACGGGCCGCATTGGCAAGACCCGCTTCGATTAATCCTTGTCTCAGCGCTTCATCCTGTAATACCCGTAGTGCCGCCTCGGCAAGCTCAGCCGGCTGGCCGGCCGGAACCAGCAGCGCGTCTTTCTGGTGCGTGACTAACTGCGGAATACCGCCGCTGTCGGTTGATACTACTGGCACGCCACTGGCCATGGCTTCAATCAAAGAATTTGGTGTGTTGTCGACCAGGCTGCCGTTTAACATTAAATCGGCATCCTGATACAGCGCCGCGACTTGCTGCGGTGTTAAACGGCCGACAAAGCTCACATGTTTGAGCTGTAATTCGCTGACCAGCTGCTGCAGGGCTGTAAGCTCAGGGCCTGTACCGGCGACACTGAGCCGGGCGGACGGAAACTGCTGCTGAATAGCCGCAAAAGCGCTGATACAACTGGCGACATCATAAATGGCTTCGAGATTGCGCGTGACGACAATATGAGGGGCGGCTAGATCACGCCCGGCGCTTGATACCGGCACAAAAAGCGCAGTGTCCAGCACGTTTTGGACTATAACGCTGTCTTTGCCATAACGGGCAAACACTTGCTGTAAAAAGGTTGAAGGCACCAAAATCACCGCACAGTGGCGCAGCGATGCTTCAACGCGGCGCCAGGATTTGGCAAAAAACGCATCGGCATAACCGCCCCGGTAGTTCAGCACCACCGGAATTTTTTTGCGCCGCGCCACCCAAATCACCGGTGCCGCAAACAGATGCCAGGACCAGCCGGAATTTGCCATCAAATGAATCAGCTGCACCTGCGGGGTTAATTCACGCTGCAACGTACAAAAGAATTGCCACAGCCGCACACCGGCGCGCAGCACCGGTAAACGACCCACCCAGGCGGGCTGGTAAGCCGGATTGGTCTGGATCACATTGACCTGCAGGCCTTCACCACGCAGCAGCTCGGCCAGTTTGGCTGTTTGATTGGCCATACCGCCGGCCGGTGGCGGCAGCGGGCCAACAATTGTCAGCTGAGTCAGGCTCATTTGCGCTCCGTCAGCCGCTGGTACAACGGCAGATAATGGCTGACGCTGACACGCCAGTTGCGCACATCTTCGACATATTGCCGGCCGCGTTGCAGCACCTGAGGCCATTCATCACGGGCAGCTAATAACTGCAGCATCTTGGCAGCCAGCGCGCTGACGTCATCGGCCGGGAACAAATAACCGTTGTCACCATCGCGGATCAGCTCTTTGTGGCCACCAACATCGGAGGCCAGCACCAGCTTACCTTGTGCCATAGCTTCGAGTGGCTTGAGTGGGGTGACCAGGTCAGTCAGACGCATTGACTTGCGTGGATACAACAACAAATCGACCAGACTGTAATAACGGTCCACGTCAGCATGCGGTACCCGGCCGGTAAAAATCACTTTATCCTGCAGGCCTAGTTCCTGCACCAGCTGCTTCAGCTGTTGTTCCTGCGGCCCGCCACCCACTAACAATAACCGCAATTGTGGCGCTTGCTGATGTACTTGTGCCAGCGCGCGCACCGCGAGGTCCAGCCCTTCGTAGGCGTAAAAAGAGCCGAGAAAACCCAGCACTTCACAGCCAACAAGGCCCAGTTCGGCTTCCAGTACCGCGTCTTTGGGCCCGCACAGCTGAAACTGCTCGATATTGACCGCATTGGGGATCACGGTGAATTTATCCGCGGCATAACCGCGAGAGACTAAATCTGAACGCAGGCCTTCACAAATGGTGGTCACTGCATTGGCGCGGCTCACCACATAGTTTTCCAGCTGGCGGGTTAAGGTGTAGCGTAAATCACCTTCTTTACAGGTGCCGTGATCTACAGCGGCATCTTCCCAAAAGGCGCGAATTTCATACACCACCGGCAAGCCGCTGATTTTTGCGGCGCGCAGGGCGGCCAGGCCATTCAGTGCCGGCGAATGCGCATGTAAAATAT
>CBFGPY010000417.1:0-3653 GCA_965650755.1 uncultured Chromatiaceae bacterium
GCTAATTTGGCCGCCGACCTGGCAACACAAAACTCGGCGGCTGAACAGCAAACCGGTAACTTCGCTATCACGTTGCAACAGGCCCAAGCCGCCTGGCGTACTGAACTGGCGCAAGTGCAGATTGACGCCGATGCACCAACCAAAACCCAGTTTTATACCGCGCTGTACCACAGTGCCCTCGCGCCGCGCGTCTACAGCGACGCCGACGGCCAGTATCGTGGCCCGGATGGCCAGGTGCATCGGTTGCAGCGGAGCAATACCTCTGCAGCAGGACAGCCGCTGAGCAGCAATCAGCATTATGACTTTTTCAGTCTGTGGGACACTTTCCGCGCCTTGCATCCATGGAAAACGCTGTTTGATACGCCACGCCATCAGGCGATGATGTTAAGCCTTTTGGAGCATTATCAAATTGCCGGCCGGCTGCCGGTGTGGAACTTTCAGGGCAATGAAACCGACATGATGCTGGGTTATCACGCCGTGCCGGTGTTGGTCGACAGTTACCTCAAAGGCCTGTTACCAGACCCGGACGGCAAACTCGGCGCTTTGATTCTGCAGGCCGCGCTTGAAAGCGCCAACGACCATCAGTTTGGTCTCGAGCGTTATCGAACGCTTGGTTATGTGCCATATAGCGAGCGGCCCTGGAATGTGGCCTTGACGCTGGAATACGCCTTTGATGACTCGGCCATTGCCCGCCTCGCCCACCGGCTTGGCAAGCGGGATATCGCGACTGAATTTAACCGCCGCGCACAAAACTATCGTCAGCATTTTGATGCGGCCACAGGTTTTATGCGCGCCAAAGACAGTCAGGGCAAATTCCGCCTGCCGTTTGACCCGGAGGCTTATCACCCGGAAGATTATTGTGAAGCCAATGCCTGGCAATACAGCTTTTTTGTGCCGCATGATGTGGCGGGGCTTATCAGCTTACATGGTGGTCAGCAGGCTTTTGTCGCCAAACTCGATGCGATGTTTTTAACCGGCCAGCAGAAAAAAGGCGTGGCAGATCCGGTGCATAACGTCGACTCACTTGGCGATAACCACGGCCTGCCGGAATGGATCTCCGGTTTTATTGGCCAATATGTGCATGGCAATGAACCGAGCCACCATGTGCCGTATTTATACGCTCTCGCCGGCCGGCCCGACAAAACTCAGGCCTTAGTGCGACAGATTATGCGCACTTTATACCAGCCTATTCCGGATGGCCTGGCGGGTAATGAAGACGCCGGGCAGATGTCGGCCTGGTATTTGTTCAGCGCTTTGGGCTTTTATCCGGTCGACCCGGTGTCAGGTGAGTATGTGTTAGGCTCGCCGCTGGTTCGCCAGGCGATGCTGAAGCTAGGTAATGGTAAAGTGCTGAAAATTATCGCGAATAATCAAAATGAGCAGCATCCATATGTCAATGCGGTGCGGCTTAATGGCAAGCTGTTGACCGGCCCTTTGCTGTCGCATCAGGCGTTGATGCAAGGCGGTGTGCTGGAATTTGATATGAGTGCGACGGCACACCTCTACTGATCCAATCCGGAGAATTTGGTTTATGCGTAAAACGCTGCTGTTGTTACTGACGGTCTGCACCGGGCCACTGACTGCTGCGCCGGCCTCTGATAGCCCTGCACCATATAGCCCGGCGCCATCGCAATATGTTGACCCGATGATCGGCACTGCCAACTTTGGTGCCACCCACCCCGGCGCGCAGTATCCGCATGCGCTGTTGTCGGTCGCGCCTTTTAATGTCGCTTTTGGCGGCAAACTCAACGCCTTTGACAAAGACGCCGCCTGGAACTCGCGGGTCTATATCAAAGAAAACCAGTTTTTAACCGGCTTTAGCCATGTCAATTTAAGCGGCGTTGGCTGCCCGGATTTAGGCGTGTTGCTGGCGATGCCAACCACAGGCGCGCTGCAACTCGACCCGGCGAAATACGGCAGCACTTATCAGCAGGAGCGCGCCAGTGCTGGCTATTACGCCACAACACTGAGCAAATATCAGACGCGCGCTGAAATGACGAGCACGCTACGCAGCGGCATCAGCCGTTACACCTTTCCGGCCGGGCAAGCGCATATTCTGCTGAATTTAGGCCTTGGTCTCAGTAATGAAAGCGGCGGGATGGCGAAGCTGGTGTCGGACACCGAAGTGGAAGGTTATCGCCAAATCGGTACTTTTTGTTATCACAGTGAACAGGCACGACCGGTGTATTTTGTCGCGCGCGTCAACAAAGCACCAAAAGTGGCAGGTCTTTATAAAAAAATGCCGGCGGTGCGCGCGGTCGAGGCCGACTGGAGTTCACATAACGCCAGTTACAAGCCTTACCCGAACTACCGTCAGGAACTGGCCGGCGATGATCTCGGCGCTTATTTCAGTTATGACCTGCAGCAAGGCGAGCAGCTGGAACTGCAGCTGGCGATTTCTTTTGTCTCTATCGCCAATGCCCGGCAAAACCTTTTGCAGGAACAACCCCAGTTTGCTTTTGACGCGACCCGCAGCCAAGCCCGCGCCGCCTGGGACCAGCTGCTGAGCCGCATCGATATCGACGCCGGCACCGAAGATAAAATCCGTTTTTATACCGCGCTGTATCACAGCCTCATTCACCCTTCAGTTATCAGTGACGTGAACGGTGACTACCCCAAATTTGGCCCGGCCGGCAGTGGCACTGGCAATAACAGCAGTCCGCGTTATAGCGTGTTCTCGTTATGGGACACCCACCGCAACCTGCATCCGTTGTTAAGTCTGGTGTATCCGGCGATTCAGACCCAGATGCTGCGCTCCGTGGTGGCGATGGGCACTGAAGCTGGTTACTTGCCGAAATGGGAACTGGCCGGCATGGAAAAAGCCGTGATGGTCGGCGACCCGGCGACTGTGATGGTCAACGACAGCTATCAGCGTGGTCTGACTGATTTTGATAGCGCCGCCGCTTATCAGGCGATGCGCCGCGCAGCTTTAACCCCTTCCAGTGTCAGCAAACCGGATTTCAGCGCCAAACCCGGCCAGCAACAAGCGGCGCGGATGCAGGCGAAAAACCCAGTCCGGCCCGAAAACAGCGATTATCTGGCGCTGGGTTATGTGCCGGTTGATGATGAAGGCCCCTTTGATGGCTCGGTGTCGACCAGCCTGGAGTATTATCTCGCCGACTTTAACCTCGCCGGCTTTGCCAAAGCATTAGGCTACGATGCCGATGCGGCGCGGTTTGCCGCGCAGGCGCAGCTGTTTAGCCGCGTGTTTGATAAAGACAGCGGTATGTTCAGACCGAAACAAAAAAATGGGCAGTGGCTTAGCAGTTTTAATCCAGACGGCGGACGCAATTTTGAACCGACGCCGGGTTATATCGAAGGCACCGCCTGGAATTACCGTTTTTATCTGCCGCACGCCATACCACAGCTGATTGCCTTAACCGGCGGCCCCGACGCCTTTCGCGCAGCGCTTGACCAGACATTCACGCTGAAAAAGTTTGATATGGCCAATGAACCGGATATCAGTTATCCGTTTTTATACAATTACTTAGAAGCAGAGCGCCCCGGCAGCCGCACCGCCACCGGTCAAAGAGTGCATGAACTTATTCAGCAGCACTATGGCCTTAGCGCCGCCGGTTTACCCGGCAACGACGACGCCGGCACACTGTCGGCCTGGCTGGTGTTCAGCATGCTCGGCCTCTACCCGACGGAGC
>CBFGPY010000418.1:0-3636 GCA_965650755.1 uncultured Chromatiaceae bacterium
GATGACGGCGTTTATTGCCGCTCAGCCAGCCTTATGGTTCGAGGATATCGGTGAGTAGCCGCTTCTGCTGGATACTGCTGCTGTTACTGTGCTGGCCGGTAGGGGTGTTGTTTGCGGCGGAAAAAGTCCGCTTGCAGCTGAAATGGCAGCATGGTTTTCAGTTCGCCGGTTATTACGCCGCTGAGCAGCAAGGCTACTATGCCGATGCAGGGCTGAAAGTGGAACTGGTTGCTGCAACGCCTAAGTTACAAGTGGTCGATGAAGTACTGTCCGGCCGGGCGCAGTTTGGCGTGGGGACCAGTGCTTTGCTGCTCGATTACGCCAAAGGCCGCGATGTGCGGCTTATCGCCAATGTGTTTCAGCACTCTGCGCTGGTGTTGCTGACCAAAGCGAATAGCCTGGTGCCTGATTTGCAGCAACTACGTGGCCGCAGAATCTTGCTGGAGACCGGCGCCGATGAATTAAGGGCTTATCTGCGGCGTGAAGGCCTTGCCGAGCGGGATTATCAGCTGGTTGAAGATGAAACCTCAGTGCCGGATTTACTGAACGGTGAGGCGGCGGCAATATCGGCCTACAGCACCAATGAATCCTTGATCCTGCAGCTAGCAGGAATTGCCTACCATCAGTTTTCCCCGCGTAGTGCCGGCATTGATTTCTATGGCGACAATCTGTTTACCAGTGAGCAACTGTGGCAAAGAAATCCACAACTGGTGGAAAAATTTCGTGCAGCCAGCCTGCGTGGTTGGTTTTATGCCATGCAGCACCCGGCTGAAGTGATTGCATACATGCAGCAGCATTACCCGTCGGGCAACAGTACGGCACTATTGCTGGCGGAAGCCGCCGCGATGCAGCCGCTGCTGCAGACCGACTTGATTTCGCCTGGGTATATTAATCCGGACCGCTGGTTACATATAGCCGAAGTCTATCAGCAGCAGGGATTGCTGAGCGCAGTACCGGATCTGGATAATTTTTTGTACCAGGCCAGTACGCCTATCGACCTGACCTGGGTGCTGATTGCCCTGTTGGTACTGCTGGGCTTGTTATTGGCGCTGGCGCTGCTGGCTTATATCACACAGGTCAACCGGCGCTTGCATCAGTTGCTGGCGCAAAAACGCCAGCAACAAAGCTGGCAGCATGTGCGCAGTCAAATTTTGCAGCAGATGCTGCGCGATGAAACCGCGCCTAATGAATTATTATCGACAGTGCTGCAGCTATTGCAGCAGTTCCGCGCTTCTTATCATCCGATTTTATTAATCGATCGTCACAAAGAACTGCCGCACATGATCCATGTTGATTTAACGGCGGCTGGCTGGGCAGAAATGCAGCGCCGTATTGTGGTGTTTGGTGATGATTGTGATACGCCGGGTCTGAATTTACTGAGGGTACCGCAACTGGGCAAACCCAGCCCGGCGTTTACTGATGCGGCCGTAGGTCAGCTGCAGTTCTGTGCTTTTCCGCTACAGGGCGACAGTAGTCAGATCCCGGGAGTGCTGTTGGTCTGGCAAGCACAGCCATTTCAGGCGCAGGATTATGATGTGCTGAGCGATGTCGGTTCTATGGTTGCTATTGGTCTGGAGCGCCAGCGTGACCGCGAGGCGTTGCGGCAAAGTGAAGCCCGTCACCGATTATTGACAGATCACGCGTCCGATGTGATTTGGACTATGGACCTTGCCGGTAATATCACTTACGTCAGCCCGTCGGTGCAGCGTCAGCGTGGCTATACCGCCGAAGAAGTTATGCGTCAGCATTTGACGGAAGCGCTGACGCCCGACTCGGCTGAAGTGGTCTGGAACCAGATGTTGCAGGCGCGTGCGGCCGTGGAGGCCGGCGAGGCCTATCCGGAGTTTGTCGCCGATTTGGAGCAACCGCATAAAAATGGCGGCACGGTCTGGAGTGAAGTCAAAACCGCCGGGATTTATAACGAAGCCGGAGACTTTATTGGCGTGGTAGGGGTGGCGCGTGATCTGACTGAACGGCGCAAAGCTGAACTGCAAATGCGTTATATGGCGCAGCATGACAGTCTGACCGGTTTACCGAACCGGGCATTGTTTATGGACAGGCTGCAGCAGGCGTTGACCTATTGCAGCCGGCATCAGCGCCAGCTGGCAGTGTTGTTGCTGGATTTAAACAAATTTAAACCGGTGAATGATGAATACGGTCATGCTGCCGGTGACGAGTTACTCAAAGCTATCGGTGAGCGGCTGCGCAAATTATTACGCGCATCCGATACTGTGGCACGCCTGGGTGGCGATGAGTTTGTTGTGTTATTGCCACAACTGGAAACGCCACAGGAAGTTAGTCAGGTCAGCGCAAAAATCTCGGCAGCATTGGCTCAACCTTTTCCGCTAAGTATGGCGACAGTGCAGATAGGCTGCAGTATTGGCCAGGCCTTGTTTCCGGATGATGGCTCTGATGCAGATACGTTAATCCGCATCGCCGACGAGCGGATGTATCAGCAAAAGCAACTGCGACACAGCGGGCGCTGACAGGAAAAAACCTGTAGCAGCAAGGGGAGAGCGCGCTGCCACAGGTCACAGGTTAAAACCCGGTTAGAACTGATACTTCACTTCCACACCGGCGGTGCGGGGTGGGTTCAGTGACGTGATCGGAGTGCCGAGTACTGCGGCAGCAAAACCACCAATGCCCCCGGTCATTTCGTTATCCGTCAGGTTTTTGCCATACACAGCCACTTCCCAATGGTCGCTGTTGCTTTGCCAGCTGATGCGCGCATTGAGGTTTTTGCTGTCAGCAAAATAAGCCGGAATTTGTTTGGCAATCGCCAGAATATCCGGGTCATCGGCGCGGGTGTTTTCTTCATAGACGTAGTCGACATGCACTTTCCACTGGCCATCACCAAAGGCCCAATCCGGCGTCCAGTCGGCGGTCAGTGTGTAAGCGTCAGCGCTGGAGTCTTTTTCGGTATCGGTGACTAAGTCGCCGTCACCGTTGTAAAACTGCTCCCAGTTCGATTCGGTTTTACGGTATTCAGTAACCAGCCCGAGTTTCAGCGCGGTAGTCGCCTGCCAATCGACAATCAGCTCCATACCGCGGATATCCTGGTCGCCGTTGATAATAATCGGCACAGCCACTCCGTCGCCCGGTCTTTTGCTGCTGACGGAGCGCTGGCGGTTGGTCAGGTCCATATTATAAATCGACGTTTGTACCCGCACGCTTTGCCACAACTCCGCTTTGTAACCCAGTTCCAGGTTTTTTACTTCTTCCGGTTCATACGGATTAACGGCCGACATCGGGTCCAGAGAGTCAAAACCACCAGATTTATAACCGGTTGAATAGGACAGGAACCACAGTTGTTTATCATCGGGCTGGAAGCGCACCACACCGCGGCCGGTCAGTTTGCTCCAGTCTTTACTGGCTTTCAGATTTGACACCAACGGGAATAAAAAATCGGTCAGGCTTGGCAGCGACGCACCGAAGGAACGTTCGCGGATATCCCAGCTGAAGTCTTTTTCATCGCGGCTGTAACGCAGGCCGGCAGTGAAACCCCACTGGTCGTTGTACTGATAATCGACGTCGGAATAGATGCCGTAGGAATTAAACACACCGTTATTAATGATGTCTTCACTCCACATCTTGCCAGCATTGGACGGGCCAAAAATCTCGGCGATACCAAGGCCA
>CBFGPY010000419.1:0-3617 GCA_965650755.1 uncultured Chromatiaceae bacterium
CGACGGGCAGGGTTTTTTGAAATCCGAATACCGGCATTTATTTTTACTCAGTAGCGACGGTGGTACTGCCCGCCAGTTAACCAGCGGCGAGCGCAGTTATGGCGAAGACCTGACCTTTAGCCCGGATGGCAAAGCGCTGGTGTTCTCTGCCAATCTGGCAGCAGACTGGGAATATCAACCGCGTGACAGCGATTTGTATCAGCTGGATTTGCAATCCGGCGCACTGAAACAGCTAACCTCAGTCCCTGGTCAGGAGACTAGCCCGGTGTTTTCGCCGGACGGCAAAAAACTGGCGTATCTGTGGGGCAGTAATGCCAAATTGCCCTTCGCCAATGGCAAACTCAAAGTGCTGGATGTCGCCTCCGGTAAAAGCCGCGATATCGGTGCTGCACTGGATTTGGATTTAACCGCACCGGATTGGTGGAGTAATGACGAACTGACGGTGCAATATGACGAAAAAGGCCTGCGCAAAGTTGCGCTGCTGGATTTAGACGGTGAGCTGAAAGTGCTGACTGACCAGCTGTCCGGCACCGGTCTGCCACAGCCGTATTTAAGCGGCGAATATCAGCAAAGTGCAGAAAAACTGGTGTTTACCAAAGGTGATGTGTCACGCCCGGCTGATGTTGCATTGTGGCAAGACGGTAAAGTACGGCAGCTGACACAGCTTAATGAAGACCTGCTCGGCCACAAAAAGCTCGGTCAGGTGCATGAAATCACTTATAAATCTTCGTTTGACGGCGAGCCGATTCAGGGCTGGTATATCACACCGCCAGACTTTGACCCGAACAAAAAATACCCGATGATGCTGGAGATCCACGGCGGCCCACATCTGGCGTATGGCCCGCATTTCAGCGCCGAGATGCAACGTTTTGCCCGTGAAGGTTATGTGGTGTTTTACGACAATCACCGTGGCAGCACCGGCTATGGTGAACGCTTTGCGCTGTTGTTGCACAACAAATACAGTTCGCCTGAGGATTATGCCGACCATGATTCCGGTGTGAATGCGATGATTGCCAAAGGTTTTGTCGACGCTGACAACGTCTATATTGCCGGTGGTTCAGCCGGCGGCATCGCGACTGCTTATGCTATTGGTCTGACTGACAGATACCGCGCCGCAGCGGTGATTAAGCCGATTATCAACTGGGTCAGTAAAGTGCTGACCGGGGATAGTTATTTGTATCAGACCTATCACCAATTCCCCGGTGTGCCTTGGGATAACCTGCAGCACTACTGGCAGCGTTCGCCGATTGCCAATGCCGGTAAAATCAAAACGCCGACGCTGATCATGACCGGTGAAGCCGACCGCCGCACGCCGATCAGTGAATCTGAGCAGCTGTATCAGGCGTTACAATTACAGCATGTGCCAACAGCGCTGGTGCGTGTTCCCGGCGCGCCACATGGTATTGCGGGCCGGCCGAGCCGGATGATCACTAAAATCGAACATACGCTGGCCTGGTTTGAGTTACACAAAAAGCAATAAAAGCTGTACCAACGAAAAAGGCGCCACGGCGCCTTTTTTGCTGGCAACAGTTGATTGCTCCGATAAAATTTTGCGCCAGCTCATAGCCTTAGCGTCAGATTAGTGCTCAAATCAAGTCACAACGTTTTGGATCATTGTGGGCTGGTATGCAAACCGAACTAACCCTATTACAAAACTTCGCTTATGCGCTGGCCATTGGTGCTTTGGTCGGGATTGAGCGCGAAAAGCATAAAGTCAGCAACATCAGCAGTTTTGGCGGATTGCGCACCTTTATGTTATTGGCTCTGCTTGGTGCTGTTGGCGTCTGGCTGGGGCTGGAGCTACAACTGCCTTGGCTGGAGATAGTTGCGCTTGGGGTCGTCGCGGCCTTAGTCGTTGCAGCCTATCATCGCAAGCAAAGTGACGAGGCCCAGATCCCGGGTCTGACGACTGAACTTAGCGCCTTGTTGGTGTTTCTGCTGGGCGGTGCCGTTATGCATGGCCATGCCGGAATTGCGGTTGCGGTTGCCATCATGACATCGGCAATACTGGCATTTAAACAGCCGCTGCATGGGTTGGTTGCCAAAATCGGTAATGATGATTTATATGCTGGCCTAAAATTATTGATCGCAAGTTTTGTTGTTTTGCCGCTTCTGCCTGATCATGCACTGGACCCCTGGCAAGCCTTTAATCCCTACAAAATCTGGTTGCTGGTGATCCTGATCTCCATGCTTTCTCTGGTTGGTTATGTCGCGACCCGGTTGTTGGGGCCGGCGCGCGGCACCGCGGTCGCCGGTCTGGCCGGGGGCCTCGTGTCATCTACGGCCGTCAGTTTAAGTTTTGCGCGGCTCAGCCGTCAGCAGCAAGCGGGCGAAAATCAGGATGATGCGCTGGCCTGTGGCATTCTGTTGGCCTGGACAGTGATGTCGCTGCGGGTGTTATTGATGGTCGGCATTGTGTGTCTGCCATTGTTAACACCGCTGTGGCCGGCCATCAGTGCCATGGCGCTGGTCACACTGATACTGGCGGCATTTTTTTACCGACGGGCACCGCTACTGCAGGCCAATTCGGCAACCAGCATCACGAACCCATTCAGTTTGTGGGCCGCCAGCCAGTTTGGTCTGATGTTTGCGCTGGTATTGCTGGTAGTGAAACTGACGGAGCATTTTGCCCCGGCCGAAGGGCTTTATCTGGTCTCGGCCATCGCCGGCACTACCGACGTGGATGCGATCACTTTGTCGATGGCGCAATATGCACAGCAGGCTGGTCGTGAGCAATTGGCCGCAACTGCGTTGGTGATTGCGGTGGTCAGTAATACGCTGGTTAAAACGGCGCTGGTTTGTGTGGTCGGCAGCGCCGGCCTGCGCCTGCGGCTGTCAGGTGTCTGTGTGCTGGTTATCATGACTGCGGCATTGTTGCTGTGGGCGTTCTAGCCATTGTTTGTTACCATGCGCCGCCCAAAGTACCGCAGTGATGTCCGCTGTTGGTTTCAGGAGTCATCATGTCTAAAGCGGCGCGGCCTTCCGAAATTACTTTACCGCCAGTCAATCAGGGCTGGGACAATCTGTACCAGTTTCTGTGTCACCAGTTTCCGCGTATCGCGCCATCGACTTGGGCTGAGCGGCTGGAAGCCGGCAAAATTCATTGGTATAGCGGGGAAGTCGTTGGCATGCAGACGCCTTTTCTGCCAAGCCGGCGTTTATGTTATTACCGCGAAGTCGCCGCAGAGCCGGTCGTTGCTGCAGCCCATCAGATCGTTTATCAGGATGCGCATATTTTGCTGGCTTGCAAACCACATGGCTTGCCGGTCATTCCGGGCGGCGAATTTGTCAACGAGTGCCTGCTTGAGCGGGTGCGCCGTGACACCGGACTTGAGGATATCGCGCCGGTACACCGGTTAGACCGCGATACTGCGGGTCTTGTGCTGTTTTCCGTCAATTCGCAAAGCCGCCCGGCTTATTACCAGCTGTTTGCTGCCGGGCAGATCGAAAAAACTTACCAGGCCGTTGCACAACTGCCAGAGCAGCTGCAGCAGGCTCCATTGCCGCAGGCATTTATCCTGCACAACCGGCTTGAGAAAAGTCAGCCAAGATTCCTGATGCAGCAGGTGGAAGGTGAGCCAAATGCCCATTCCACGCTGCGGCTAGTCGCCCGGCAA
>CBFGPY010000420.1:0-3615 GCA_965650755.1 uncultured Chromatiaceae bacterium
GGATTTCTGCCGCCGGCACGCAGCAGTCACCACAGAGGCATTGATAAACTGCATAGTTGGCGCCAGCTGCTGTAGCGCATCCACAATAAAAAAGGCACAACTTTCGTCAAGGCCGACCCGGGCGTCCGCAGCAACGCCCAACCCCGCTAAGGTCACGAGCAGTAATTGATAGGGGTTTTCGTCTTCTTCCCAGCCCACCACTTCGGCTTTGATTTGCTGATACTCTGACAAAGTGCCAATTTCAAACACCGGCGCTATGTATTTGAGTACGCCGTCCGCCGTCAGAATAGCGCCAACCAGCCGCTCGCTGGCATACCAGGACGTACCGGTAAAATACAGCAGACTGCTGCCGGCATTCAGATACACAGCGGCAATATTCTGCTCGCGCATCAGCACACAGGCGCGCTGCATTCTGGCCTGATACTCCGGTAACGCGATTGGGCTGACACCTGCGCGCATATCTGTCAGGCCAGAAAGAACCTGTTCTTTGTCGGCACCGCCAATCTGGCGTATAGCCTGTGATATTGATTGTTGTGACATCAGCAAAAGCTCCTGTGAAAATGCAATTTATCTGCTTTGTTTTCCAGTATGCCAAGCATCACACATGAATTTAAATGATATGATTTCACCACATCATGAATTGGATTCATACATATGCAAGCATTACCGCCACTGAAAGCACTGCAGGCCTTTGAAGCCACGGCCCGCTTACATAGTTTCAGCGCTGCGGCGCAGGAGCTGTTTGTCAGCCAAAGTGCGATTTCACATCAGGTCCGGCTGCTGGAGCAGCAGCTGGGTTGCCAGCTGATTAACCGCAAACAACAGCCGCTGGCGCTGACGGAACAAGGCGCTACTTTGTTTTCGGTGCTGCAGGAAAGTTTTTTCCGCATGCGCTCGGTCTGTCAGCATTTAGTGCAGCAACCGGGCCGGCGTCTGGCCATCGCCGCGCAGACCTCGATTGCAGTGGAATTTCTGGCGCCGCGGCTCAATGCCTTTCGCAGCGAATTTCCGCATATCGAAACGCTGCTGCATATGGAATCCAACGCTGCCAGTCTGGACGCTGGCCAGTTTGACTTGATTCTGGGCACCTGGCCCTGCCCGTCTGGTTTTGCCACAGTCGCACTGCGGCCGGAATGGTGGTTTCCGGTCTGTAGTCCGGCACAGTATCAGCTGCTTGACCTGAACGACCCGGCTGCAGTATTTCAGGCCGTATTGTACAGCTCTGAACAAGGCCAGGACTGGCAACTGTGGCGCCAGCAGATGCAGCTCAGCGCCCCGGCAACACTGCAGCAGCGGCAAGTCAGTCTGGCATTGCTGGCGACCAAAGCGGTCAGCAGTGGTGAAGGCATCGCGCTCAGCAACAGCTGGATCGCTGGCGACGCGGTGCGCGCCGGGACATTAAAAGCCTTGTTGCAGTGGCGTTATCAGCTGCCCTGGGGCCAATATCAGCTGCACTACCGGCCCGGTGGTCAGCAGCAGCAACAGATTAATCAGTTTATCCAGTGGTTTTGTGCCCAGATGCAACAAAGTGATTTATTGGCTGCAGATGGCACCGCACCCACACAGCTAATCCAGCCGTAGACCACCGTTGCGTACAATCCGGCGGTTTATTGCCGCGCCGAGTACCTGCCAGTCGGTCAGATACAAACTGAACCGGCTTTTCGCCCGGGTAATGGCGGTATAAATCAGTTCGCGCGTCAACACCGGGCTGTCTGTGGGTGGCATCAGCAAAATCGCATGCTGAAATTCCGAACCTTGTGATTTATGCACCGTCAGGGCAAAAGCAGTTTCCAGTGGCGGTAAGCGGCCCGGTAAAAACCAGCGGACTTTGTAGCCTAATTGCTCATCAGGCTGCAAAAACGCCACGCGCAGCTCCGTCTGCACAACACCCTGCACTTCTCCTTGTACAGCAGCCTGCACTGCCAGGCAGATGCCGATATCACCATTCATCAGGCCTGTGCTGTAATCATTTTGCAGAACTATCACAGGCCGGCCGTGATACCAGCCGCCCTGACGCTGAATTCGCTGCTGCTGGGCCAGATAGTGCTCGAGCGCCTGATTGATGGTTTCTACACCAGCCGGCCCCTGCCGCACCGCGCAGAGCAGCTGCACCTGTGTCAGCTGCTGGTGTAACAGCAAAGCTTGTTGGTCTGCCTGCCCGGCCGCTACAGGTATTTGCAGAAGATCAAGATAAGGGCTCAGCCATTGACTGAGCCGGGCGCAGACACCAGTTGCCAACTGCTGCACGTTGAGTAGCTGCACCGCGACATCAGGCGCTGGCTCTGTGCTTTGTGCCCGCTGCTGCAACCAGGGCAGCGTCTGAGGGTCGCCTTCATTGACCGCCCGGGCCAGCTGGCCAATACCACTGTCGGCACCAAAACGATGGCTGTGACGTAACATCACTACTTGTTGATCCAACGGCTCGGGCTGCGCCGAGATAAAAGCCGGCGGCAGTATTTGGCCGGTCAACGCCAACAACCATTGTGCGCTGTCCTGACTGTATCCACCGGCTTGAGCCTGACGGCATATTTCCGCCAGCACAGCACCGGCTTCAACAGACGCCAGCTGATCTTTATCGCCAAGCAGGATCAGGCGGCATTGCGGTGGCAAAGCCCGCACCAGTGCCGCAAACAAACTGACATCGAGCATCGACGCTTCATCCACAATCACCACATCAGCCGGTAGCGGCTGGCCGGCGTGATAGCGAAAACCACTGCCATCCGGCTTAGGCGCCAGCAGTCGGTGGACCGTCTGCGCGCGTTGTGGCAATTGTGGTAAAAGATTAACGAGTTCCGGCAAATCTGCAGCCAAACGCGGCCTGGACTGCGCCAGCGATTCAGTTAAGCGGGCAGCCGCCTTGCCGGTCGGCGCTGCCAGCACTATATGCAAGCCGTTATGGGCCTGTTGCAGCAACAACAGCAATAACTTCATCACAGTCGTGGTTTTACCGGTACCTGGGCCACCGGTGATCACGGCAAAATAACTGCTCGCAGCCAAAGCACAGGCTTGTTGCTGCCAGTCAATCTCAGAACCTGAGACTTTAAATAAAGTCTGCAACAGCTGGCGTAAGTTGTCTGGGTCCAGCTGCAAGCGCAGGGACTTATCGGCCTCACGCCGGTCGGCGATAAATGCAGCGATCGCCGCTTCATCTTCGGCATACCGGCGCAGATACAGACGCTGGCCTTTGAGCACAAATGGCTGGCTGCCAAGCCGGATGTCTGTCGCAACTAATGCCGGATACTGGGCTAATGCTGCAGCAACTGCAGCCGGCGGATGCTTTGCACAAAAATCCAGCAACAGCTGACGTTGCCGGCGCTCCCGCATTGCCAGCGGCAATAACTGCAAAGGATCAACCTCTGCACTTGCCAAGTCCAGGCACAGATGTCCCTGCGCCAGCTGACTGCTGGCCAGCATCAGATAAAGCATCAGAGGTTCAGGTACCGTTGCTGCCTGCGGTAAGGCGCGCAGTAGCGCGACGTCCAGAGGCCGCAACAACTTTGCCTGCAGCCACAGGGCCAGTGTCGCTTCGAGCTCAGCAGAAAAACGCAGTAACATCAGCCTATCTCCCCGCTGGTATGCCCGGCAACCGCAGGCGCTGCTGCTTGCAGGAATGTA
>CBFGPY010000421.1:0-3610 GCA_965650755.1 uncultured Chromatiaceae bacterium
ACAGCACAGATCCGGTCATTGTTGCAGCAAGGCCCGGTGCAACGGGATTTATTATTGATGATGGCGCTGGTGTCCGGCATGGTCGGTGATTGGCAGCTGGCCTGGCAGCGCCTGCAGCTTGCTGCGGCGGTGAAATCAGCACAGGCAGAGCCAGGTCTTTAAGCCGCTGCTGCGCTGGCGCGACGGCTGGCTGCCTGACGGGGTCAGGCAAAAGGCCCAACGGCCCAGCGCAGCAGCAGCCCAACACCAAGGCTGATGCCGATACTGAGTAAAGTACCGAGCAACACATATTCAGTGAGTTTGACGTCCTGAGCGCGGGACAGGTCGCCAAAGCGGAAAATGGACTTGGCGGCCAGCAAAAAGCCAACAGCGCCAAATTGGTCCAGCAGCACAAAAGTCAGCAATAACGCACGTTCCAGCATGCCGATATAATGACCGCCCGCCAATAAACCCTGCGCCGGCAGTGTCAGTAATTCCGGGCGCCAGCTACGCAGCAGCTGACCAATCAGTACTGACGCCGGTGTGAGTACCAGTAAATATGCCAATGCCACCAGCAGCCATTCAGCCTGTAGTTGCGGTGGCCACCACTGCCAGTTATCGGTATAACCGGACCAGAGCAGCAGCAGTACCGCAAGATGGGCCAGTTGGTCGAGTAAAAATGCGGCAAGACCGTTATTGCTGTAAGACTTTGCCACATCAATCAGATAATGACTGCCGCCAATGGTCAGTGCCAGCAGGACGGCCATCAGGCTGTCATGTTGCCAGCCATAGCCCCATTGCCATAGCCAAATCACCAGCAGGCTCAGCCCCATGTGGACTGAGACGTGTAACTGTAATTTCGGTGATTTGAAGTGCCATTGCAGCCGGTCTTTGACCCAGCTCAGCGGCTGCAGATAAAAATCACCGAGCAGATGCGCCAGCAGTAACAACAGTAATAAATCCAGTTCATTCATGGCGCGGCACTCCGTCGGGCGGTAGGTAACGGCTGGTGAAATAATCGGCAACCTGACTTATTAAACCGTACTGCGCCTGATTCAGCAAATGTGTGATATTGACCCTCGACGTGTTAAAGAATGCAGCCAGTTGCTGGTGGGGAGGCCGCTGCTGCTGCAGATATGCCAGCAGTACGGCAGCCTGACGGGCAGTCAGTTGCTCGAGCTGTACCGACACCAGTTGCAACAGCAGCTGTTCTGCTGTGACCAGTGGTTGTTGTGGTTCCACCCAGTCCCAGCGTTGTTCCTGTAAACGCTCAAGCAGTTGGCCTGACAAGGTAAATGCCTGACCGGTTGACTGATTTAAATCGGTCCGCAGATGTTCTGCCGGCGCAATCGCAATCGCGAGTCTGGCGTCCGATTGCAGGCTTATCAACGTGAGTCGGATCTGTAAGGCCGCGATAAAAGCTTGTGATGGCAGTGTTGCGAGCTGAAAGCCGTCACCGCGAAACAGTACAGGTGGAGGAACCTCAGGCGGACGAAACTGCTGCAGGCATTGTTGCAGGGCTTGCAGCAACGCCGGATAACGCTGCGCGTCGACTGTTGAAGACCGCACTAAATCGCCGGTCAGAATGGCATATAAGTTCATCGCAGACTCCGGCTTTTATTCGTATTTCAGCATAACGAATTTCAATGAGTAATCAAATTTAATTACATTATATAAAGTAACTTAATTTGATTACATGCATAATGCCGAAGTAATCGTTATACACTGCCGTTGAGCTGCTGGCCCGGCTGTCGTTGCAATCCGGGCCAGTGCGCAGTCGTTGCCGGGTTAAAGTGCCGGTAACAGCAGCACCAAAGCGCTGTTGGCTTTGACCGACAGGGGGAGTGTGGCTATGCCGCCGTCTACTTGCAGTTGCATCGCATGGCCGCTGAACAATTCAGTCAGCGCCACCGGCCCTTTTGTTAACTGCCAGTGCTGGACCAGCTCTTCCGGTAACTGCAGCTTAAACCGTGCCGCCGTTTCGGCGAAATTTGCCACCACAATCAAGCGTTGCTGTGCGTTGCTGCGGGCGAAAGTCAGCATTTGTTCGCTATAACCCGGCGTTTGTAAGTGTTGCTGATGCAGCGGGTAGAGTTCGCCACGCAGTGCCGGAGCTGTCGCGCTGAAATGCAGCAAAGTTTGATAAAAATCGCGCAGTTCACGCTGTGCCGGCGTCAGATTGCCACCGTCATAGCGGCCACCATTGAGCCAGCCCTGATGTGCCGGCACGCCGGCATAATCAAAAATACTGGTGCGGCTGGGTTGACCAAAACCACTGGCCAGCGCGCCGGCTTCGCCAACTTCCTGGCCAAAATACAACATAGTAGGCGCAGTCCCAATCAGTGCTGACACCACCATCGCCGGTTTGCCTTTGAGCGGATTGCCGGCAAATTCCGGGCTGGCGATGCGCTGTTCATCATGATTTTCCAGGAATTTCAGCATATGCAGATCGATATCCTGCACTTGTTGCTGTGCTGCCAACACGGACGAGGCGTTGCCTTTGCCCTGCATCAGCAGTTTCAGGCTGTCATAGAAGCCGACTTTGTCATACAGATAATCCATTTTGCCGAGCTGAATGTAATCGCGGTACAGCTGCGGCTGATAGACCTCGGCCAGTAACAACGCGTCTGGTCTTTTTTGTTTGATCTGG
Source organism: uncultured Chromatiaceae bacterium (assembly GCA_965650755.1). Lineage (GTDB taxonomy): Bacteria > Pseudomonadota > Gammaproteobacteria > Enterobacterales > Alteromonadaceae > Pararheinheimera. The sequence goes on from CBFGPY010000421.1 coordinate 2,630, forward strand.
CTGTTCAGGTAGCTCCAGAATTCTACCGGTACCATTTCGGCCATGTCATAACGAAAACCATCGACGCCAAGGTCTAACCAAAACTGCGTAATATCCCGGAATTTCAGCCAGGAATCCGGCACCGGTTTGTCCTGCCAGAAGGCTAGGTGTTCCGCTACCGGACGGCTGGCAAAATCTGCCGGCAGCCGGTCAAAGTCATAACTGCCATCTGGTTTCACACCATAGTTAATTTTGACCGTTTCAAACCAGTCATTAAAATCCGGCCGCGCAGCGCGGGCGCCATTGCCGGTCCATTTCGCCGGATTTTCGGCAAATTTACCGTCTGCTAATGGATGCGCCTCGCCGCCCAAAGGCGCAAATCCGGCTGGATAGGCAGGGACTTCAAAGGCTTGTCCGGGCACGTAATAAAAGTTGTTGTCGCGGGCATATTCGACGGAAGTGTCATCGTCAGCGCCAAAATCCCGCACACCGGCTGGTTTGCCTAAAGACTGATAATGGCGGGCCACATGATTTGGCACTATATCGATGATGACGCGGATGCCATGCTGGTGCGCGCGCTGCAGCAAGGCCTGAAATTCCGCCATCCGCTGCGCGGGATCTACCGCCAGATCCGGATTGACGCTGTAATAGTCTTTCACTGCATAAGGTGAACCGGCGCGGCCTTTCACCACATCCGGATCGTCGGCGCTGATGCCATAGGCGCTGTAATCAGCAATCAGCGCATGATGTGGCACCCCGGTCAGCCATAAATGCGACACGCCCATGGCTTTGAGTGCACTGAGCGCGGCATCGTTGATGTCATTAAATTTACCAACACCGTTTTCGCTCGCACTGCCCCAGGCTTTATTGGTTGGGTTGCTGTTGCCGAATAAGCGGGTGAACGCCTGATAAATCACCACTATGCCTGCGGGCGCATCGATAGCCGGTGCCGGCATTGGCGACAGGTTCATCGGCACGGGCTGCTCGCTGATCTGAACATCT
>CBFGPY010000422.1:0-3594 GCA_965650755.1 uncultured Chromatiaceae bacterium
CACAGCTGGTTAAACCGCATGTTGTTACCAGACACAGTCGGTACCGGCGGTGACTCACACACCCGTTTCCCACTGGGGATTTCTTTCCCGGCAGGTTCTGGCTTAGTTGCGTTCGCAGCAGCCACCGGCGTGATGCCACTGGATATGCCTGAGTCTGTGCTGGTGCGCTTTAAAGGCGAAATGCAGCCTGGTATCACCTTACGTGACCTCGTACACGCCATCCCTTACTATGCCATTCAGCAAGGTTTGCTGACGGTTGAGAAGAAAGGCAAGGTCAACATTTTCTCTGGCCGCGTGCTGGAAATTGAAGGTCTGGAGCATTTAACAGCTGAACAGGCATTCGAGTTGTCAGACGCGTCAGCTGAGCGTTCTGCCGCTGGTTGTACTATCACGCTGTCTGAAGATTCAGTGCGTGAGTACCTGCAATCAAACATCGTGATGCTGAAGTGGATGATTAGCGAAGGTTACGGCGATGTTCGCACTATCGAGCGCCGTATCAATGCGATGGAAGCCTGGCTCGCCAATCCGAAGCTGGAACGTGCGGATGCCGATGCTGAATATGCTGCGGTGATTGAAATTGACCTGGCAGATATCAAAGAACCAATCCTGTGCGCGCCAAATGACCCGGACGACGCCCGTCTGCTGTCATCAGTCGCCGGTGAGAAGATTGACGAAGTCTTTATCGGTTCTTGTATGACCAACATCGGCCACTTCCGTGCTGCCGGTAAACTGCTGGATAAATTTAAAGGCCAGATCCCGACCCGTCTGTGGATCGCTCCACCGACCAAAATGGATAAAGACCAGCTGACTGAAGAAGGTTATTACGGTATCTACGGCCGCGTTGGTGCGCGCATCGAGATCCCGGGCTGTTCACTCTGTATGGGTAACCAGGCACGTGTGGGTGACAACACCACAGTGGTGTCGACTTCTACCCGTAACTTCCCGAACCGTTTAGGTCAGGGGGCTAATGTATATCTGGCGTCAGCTGAACTGGCCGGTGTGGCGTCTATTATCGGCCGCCTGCCAACAGTTGCCGAATACCTGGAGTACGCGAAACAGATTGAAACGACGGCTGCGGACACCTACCGCTACCTGAACTTCCATCAGATGAGCCAATACACCAGTAAAGCCTCGAATGTAATTATTCAGCAAGCTGTATAATTAGCAGGTTCAGCATCAAAAGCCCGCAGCTGCGGGCTTTTGTCTTTTCTGCGGCTATGGGCCGATGGAGTGGGGATGGAGCACGATTTTATTTATCTGCCGGATAGCCGGCGATATTTATTAAAACTGGCAGCGGAGCAACATGCATTGCAGTGTTTTTTGCTGGAGGAGTTTGAGCTTCGCGCCGCCAGTTATCAGCCTTTACTGGATAAACTACAGACGCTGGGTCTGTATGATGAATATCAGTTTGATGGCCGCGAATATTCGCTGCAGGTCGAGCGGATGGAAGTACGGGTATTTCATCATAGTTGTGGTCAGCACCATGCCGAGGATCAGTTCCTCGAAGCGGAGCTCAGTACAGACGATGCAGCTTTACACTGCGAATGTGGCCTGGAAGATTTGATTCGTTTATTGCAAGCCTGGCAGCAATTTCTGCCTCGCTGATCTGCCGGTCCTCACATGTTCGGGTGCATTTTCAACTGCACCGACAGCGGGAAGATGCGCACCAAGATGGTGCGTTTTTTTTGCCCAATCTTTATGGTTTCTGCGTAACTATCTGTATTTAAACAAATAAAAAACTTGGCACACGACTTTCTTATCCAATTGGCAACAGCAACAAGTTGCCCGGGCCGATTTGCGCCGGTCCGGGGATCAATGAGGATAAAAACTATGAAACTCGTAACTGCCATCATCAAGCCTTTTAAGCTTGACGATGTTCGTGAAGCGATTGCGGACATTGGGATAGAAGGCCTGACCGTGACGGAAGTCAAAGGATTCGGGCGGCAAAAAGGCCACACAGAGCTGTATCGTGGCGCGGAATATCAGGTGGATTTCCTGCCCAAAGTGAAATTGGAAATTGCAACGCTGGATGAAAATGTCGACCGTCTGTTACAGGCGATCCAGCAGGCAGCCCACACCGGTCGGATCGGTGACGGTAAAATTTTCGTTTATGACCTTGAGCAAGTGGTCCGGATCCGGACCGGTGAAACTGACGCAGAAGCGATCTAGCAGGAGTCCATCATGCAAGAACAGATTTATCATTTACAGTTTGCCATGGACACCTTCTATTTCCTGGTGTGCGGCGCATTAGTGATGTGGATGGCGGCAGGTTTCGCCATGTTAGAGTCGGGGCTGGTCCGGGCGAAAAACACCACTGAAATTCTGACGAAAAACTTTGTGTTGTATGCAATTGCCTGTTTGATGTATCTGATCTGTGGTTACCAGTTCATGTACGGCGGCGGTTTCTTCTTGTCTGGCATCGAAGCATTAAACGTCGATGAAACATTGGCCAGCATTGCCAGCCGTGAAAATGGCTTTACTGGTAAAGCGGCTTACTCAAAAGCAGCGGATTTCTTCTTCCAGGTGGTGTTTGTGGCCACGGCGATGTCGATTGTCTCTGGTGCTGTTGCTGAGCGGATGAAGCTGTGGGCTTTCTTCGCCTTTGCAGTTGTCATGTGTGGTTTCCTCTATCCAATGGAAGGGTCATGGACCTGGGGTGGTCAACCAGTATTTGGTCTTTATACGCTGGGTGATTTTGGGTTCTCTGATTTTGCCGGCTCAGGCATTGTGCATCTCGCGGGCGGCGCTGCTGCGTTAGCTGGTGTGTTATTGCTGGGTGCCCGCAAAGGCAAATATACCAAAGATGGTAAGGCTCACGCGTTCCCAGGCTCTAACATGCCACTGGCAACGCTGGGCACTTTAATTCTGTGGATGGGGTGGTTTGGCTTTAACGGCGGCTCAATGCTGAAGTTGGCCGACATCGGCAATGCACATGGCGTCGCCATGGTGTTCGTGAATACGAATGCTGCTGCTGTCGGTGGCGCTTTGTCTGCTCTGGCTGTGTCGATGGTGCTGTTCCGCAAAGCTGACCTAACTATGGTATTAAACGGCGCCTTAGCCGGTCTGGTAGCTATCACAGCCGAGCCTTCCACACCGACACCACTGCAGGCAACAATTTTTGGTGCCGTTGCAGGTGTTCTGGTCGTTGCTGCGATTATCGGCTTCGACAAAATCAAAATCGATGACCCGGTCGGTGCGATTTCAGTGCATGGTGTAGTCGGCTTCTTTGGCCTGATGATTGTGCCACTGACTAAAGACAGCGCTTCGTTCCTGGGGCAGTTTATCGGTGCTGCAACGATTTTCGTCTGGATTTTTGTTTGTAGCCTGGTGGTTTGGGGTGTACTGAAAGCCACTATGGGTATTCGTGTCAGTGAACAGGAAGAATATGAGGGTGTGGACCGTTCTGAGTGTGGAATTGAAGCCTATCCGGAATTTGTGTCGACCCTAAAGTAAGCAGCCTGAGGAGAGCCGGTGGGGCTTCTCAGGAGCGAGTGTCCCGCCCGGCAGTGCCTGTTGTGACTGCCGAAGCGGGAAACTGAACTCTTACCACCAAATCGTCTATCCTTGTCCTTTGTCTTCTAAGACGACCCCACC
>CBFGPY010000423.1:0-3578 GCA_965650755.1 uncultured Chromatiaceae bacterium
GTGGCGATTATGGCGGTATGCCGGCGGTGCGCGGCTCCAGTCCGGACGATAACGCCTTTTTGATTGATGGCCTGCCCGCCGGTTACCTGTTTCATCTGTTTGGCAACAGCGTCTTCAACGAAGCCGTGTTACACGACTTCCGCCTGGAAAGCGGAGGCTTTGGCGCCCAATATGGCAACGCCACAGGTGGTGTGTTTGCAGCAACTTTACGTGACCCGAAAAATCAGGCCATCGGCGGCGAAGCTGAATTGAGCCTGCTGCAAATGAGTGCGCTGGTTGAAGGCGCTGTGACCGACGACCAGGCGTTTTATCTGGCGGCGCGGCAAAGCACCATGCAGCTATTTATCAAGTCCGGTGACGAGCTGGATGATGGTGTGAAAATCTACCAACCGCCGAAAAGTAACGATTACCAGGCGCGTTATTTGTTCCAGCTGACACCGGAGCAAAAATTGACGCTGACCCTGACTGGCGCCAGTGACAGTGCGCGCGCCAATATCAGCAAAGCCTCAGAGCAAGGCCGCACCGATCCGGAATCAGTTGGCGACGTTCGCATCGACAGCGCTTTTGCCAACCAGCAACTGAGTTATTTATACCAGCACCCGGCCGGACACCAACTGCAGATGCGCTATCAGCACAGCAGCAACAGTGAAGACAATCAATATGGCGGCGACCAGTTTGTCAGCTATAAAGACGAACAACAGTTTTTACAGCTGCAGTCGCGTTGGCAGTTGACCGCAGCTCAGCGCTTAGAAGCCGGCGTGGAACGCAGTCAGCGCGATGCCGACTATCGTTTTGATGTGATCCCATACTTCTGTACCGACCATCAGGCCGATTGTTTTGCTCAGCGTGGCGAGCGCATCAAAGCCAAAGACCAGCTCCGTTACAACACCAACAGTGCTTTTATGCAACATCACTGGATTTGGAATCAGTATCTCAGCTCTTCGGTGGGCCTGCGGTACGACCAACAGGACTATACCGATGAAAGCTTTTTGCAGCCACGCGCTGAACTGAGTCTGCAGCTGACACCACAACAACGCTGGTTTGTCCGCGCCGGGCGCTACAACCGGTTGGCCGATTTAGAAAAGAGTCTGCCGCTGCTCGGAAACCGCCAGCTGAAACAGCCAACCGCCACGCATTATGTGCTGGGGCAAGACTGGCAATTTGCCGAAGACTGGAATTTCAGCACTGAATTGTATTTGAAAAAGCTGCAGAAACTACCACTCGGTCTGACCGATCAGGACGCTGATCAGGCCCTGCATTACAGCAATGACAGTGCAGGCGAAGCTTATGGTGCCGAACTGTTACTGAAGAAACAACGCAGCGCCGGCGACTGGTACGGCTGGGCGTCGCTGAGCTGGTCGAAGGCTGAACGTACCGACCTGCGCCGCAATTTGACCTCGGAGTATTATCTGGATACGCCGTTGGTCGCTAATGTGGTCGTCGCTTATCCCTATAACGACAGCTGGGATTTCAGTGCGCGGCTGACCGTACGCAGTGGCGCCAAATACACACCGATTATTGGTGATAAACCCAATCCTTATTACCCGGATTATCGGGTGGCGGTTTATGGCGAGCTGAATTCAGCGACCTTACCGGTTTACCACCGGCTGGATTTACAGGCTGAACAACAGGGTACTTTATTTGGCTTACCTGTGACCTACACTTACGCCATCCTGAACGTACTGAACCGGAAAAATGTGTCAGGCTATTTCCTGCAAAAAGGCAAAGATGGCGAAAGCCCGGCATATCACATAGAACCTGAAGAAAACTTAGGCATTTTTCCTTCAATTGGTTTGAAAGTACAGTTCTGACCGCTTCTGCCGCTTACAGCATGAACCCGGCGCAACAGCGCCGGAGTTTGTGACTGTGTATTTAACTTACACTTTTTAAACATTCCATTTGCGGCAACGACAGGTATCATAATGCCGTTTTCTCAGGAGCCGCCGGATGTCTAAATTTTTCTGTTCACTGCTGTTACTGGCAACCAGCGCCGGCTGTAAAGCCAGCTGGGATGAGCTGGAATTTACCGGGTATCTGGCGGCAGGCATGGGTTATCAGCAAAACATCCTCGCACCGTTAGACCGGACAATTAATGGCAAACCGCTGCTGACTCTGTCCGCAGACCTGCATTATCGCAATTTTTTTATTGAGTCAGACGACCGCCGTAATGTGCTGCGCTATGGCAGCGGTACTTTGGGTTACCAGCTGTGGCACAACGACGCCGGCACCTTAGCACTCATCGGCACCAGCTACCATGCAGCGGTAGGCCCAGACCTGGAAACCGGCCTTGGTCGGGTGCATATCCCCGAATTCGAAGGCTTAACCCTACGTGATTCCGACTTTTCGGTCGGCCTGCGATATCAGTATTTCCGGCAAGACCATTACTTTGCGCTGGAGCTCGGTCAGGAAATCGAATCTCATTATGGCCAACAACTCAGGTTGCTATATAGCTACCGTCAGATGCTGCGCAATTGGGATCTGTACTACAACGCCGGACTGGCGTTTTCCAGCGCCAGACTGGTGAATTATTATTATGGCGTCCGCAACTCTGAAACCGCGTTGATGCGCCCAGTCTACACAGCTGGCGCAGGCCAACAATTGCATCTGGGACTAAGTGCAGTGTACCCGCTAGCGCCGGACTGGCTGTTAGAGCTTGGCATTGCTGTAAATGGCTTTAGCAGCGCCTATACAGACAGCCCCCTGGTTAGCCGGGATATTGGTTTCCAGAGCCAGATGAAGTTCAGCTATGTCTTTTAAGCCAAGCCTGCTTATTTTCATTGCCTGTAACTGGCTCGCGATCATGCCAAAGGCCAGCTGCGCAGCCGAAATGACCGCCACAGCGGTGCAGCTGAAACTGACTCCGGATACCTGTGTCGCTTTGCAACAAGGCCGGCCGTGTTATGCCACTATTCAGGTGCAATGGCGCAATCAGCAACCACTGCCACTTTGCTTATATGCCGGCACTGAGAAACTGCAATGTTGGGCAGAAGGCACCAGCGGGCAATGGCGTTATGAATTTGTTGCCAGTGACAGTCAGCGCTTGCAACTCAAACATGCAGAAATCGTCTTAGCGGAAAGCATGATTAAAGTGAACTGGGTACAAAAAAATCCCAAAGTTAAACGGCACTGGAGATTATTCTGAAATGGACCATACAGCCTACGGCACTATTTTATTGGTCGAAGACGACTTATCGCTGGCTGCTTGGGTACAGGAATTCCTGCAGCAAAAAGGCTATCAGGTGTTACTGGAACACCGGGGAGATACTGTACTGTCCTTGCTACGACGTCAGCATGTCGATTTAATTTTGCTGGATCTGATGTTGCCTGGGATGAACGGCCTGGATTTGTGCCGGCAGATCCGGCGCGATCATCAGGTGCCGGTGCTGATGCTGACCGCGCAGGGAGAAGAAGTGGATGAAGTAATTGGCCTTGGTGTCGGCGCGAATGATTACCTGGTCAAACCGGTACGACCGCGTATTTTGCTGGCCCGGATCCAGGCGGCGCTGCGTCAGGGCAACGACATCAAGCCAAAAGAGCAACTGAGTTTCGGTGATCTGAGTATCTGCGCCAGTTCACGT
>CBFGPY010000424.1:0-3572 GCA_965650755.1 uncultured Chromatiaceae bacterium
TTTTTGTTTTATATAGATTTTTATCTTTTATACAATTTAATAATACCGCGAAAACTCATCGGAATTTTCTGCTATATAGCAAGGCGAATTTTAGATTCATGCACATTTTATCCCAGATTTTTGCCTTGCCTGTGGACAACTGCAAAAGATCTTGGATCTGATCGGGAAATAACCAAGGATCACATTGACAAGTACAGGCAGAGTACTTAAAATTCGCGCTCTTTTTTAAATCGCTGCGTTTTGGTACTTACTAAAACTCAGATTCAGTTAGTAATTATCGACCGGACGGACGAAGAAAATGAGCAAAAGAACCTTTCAACCAAGCGTTTTAAAACAGAAACGCAACCACGGTTTCCGTGCACGTATGGCTGACAAAAACGGCCGTGCAGTATTAGCACGTCGTCGTGCTAAAGGCCGTAAGCGCTTAACTGTCTAGTCAGTTATTTAAAGCGCTGCGTGGTCAGCTATACCTTCGGCAGGGAGTTACGTCTGTTAACTCCCGGCGAATTCGATAATGTGTTCCAGAACCCGTTCCGGGTCGCTTCCCCACTCTTCACTATCCTTTGTAAAGCCAATCAGTCCGAACATCCGCGGATTGGTCTGACGATCGCAAAAAAACGTGCTAAATTGGCCGTCCATCGGAATCGCATCAAACGTTGTGCCCGTGACAGTTTTCGTTTGCATCAGCACGAACTGCCGCCGGTTGATATGGTGCTGATGGTGAAAGGCGATATCAGTAATACTGACAACGCCGAATTACACCAGCAACTGGAGCGCTTATGGAGCAAAATCGCCCGCCAGTACAAAGCTATCCAGCCAAAATCCTGATCACAGCGATTTATGGCTATCAGCGTTGTATCAGCCCGCTGTTTCCGCCAAGCTGTCGCTTTACCCCCAGTTGTTCGCATTATGCCGTTGAAGCACTGCGACGTTTTGGTGCGATAAAAGGCAGTTGGTTAACCACCCAACGTCTATTAAAATGTCACCCCTTACATCCGGGTGGTGAAGACCCCGTTCCTGAAAAGCAAAAGAGATAAGCGCACACATGGAATCCCAACGCAGTTTATTAGTAATTGCCTTTTTGTTTGTCAGTTTTCTGCTGTGACAAGACTGGCAAAAAGACTATGGCACAAAACCGGTAGTACCGGCTCAAACTGAGATAAGCACGTCCAGCGGCAACGCTGAACCGCAGTTATCCGCTTCAGGTCCATTAAGCAGCACCAATCAGGCTGCAGCGCCAGTTGCTACCGGCAAAGTGATTGAGGTCACGACGGATGTGTTGAATGTCCGCATCGATACCCGCGGCGGTGATATTGTTGGCCTGACGTTGCCAAAATACACACTGAGTCTGGAAGACAACACGCCTTACCCGTTAATGCGTCAGTTAAACGGCTTTAACTACACAGCACAAAGCGGTCTACTCGGTGACGGTCCGGACGAAAAACGCACGGCTAAACCTGTATATAGCGTCACACAGGACAAATTCAGCCTGACAGAAGGTCAGACTGAACTTCAGGTCAGCCTGAAACTGGAACACAACGGTCTGCAAATTGAGAAACGCTATACCTTCGCAGCCGGTAAATACGATGTACGGGTTGACTATATTGTCACCAATGCCAGCGGCGGTAGCAAAGTCATTCAACCGTATCATTATCTGGCGCAAACTATCGAGAATGGCAAAGACGGCAACATGATGATGCCGGTATACCGTGGTGGCGCATACTCCACCGCAGATCAGCGCTATGAGAAGTTTGCCTTTGACGATATGAAAGACCAAAACCTGGACCAGTCAACCAAAGGTGGTTGGGTCAGTATGCTGGAACACTATTTCGTTTCCGCCTGGGTACCGCAGGCAGAGGAACAGAATCAACTATTCAGTCTGGTCAACAACAACGAAGGCATCATCGGTGTCCGCGGCCCGCAAAGCAGTATTGCAGCTGGCGAAAGCAAAACATTGTCTGCCACTTTCTATGCGGGTCCTAAAGATCAGGCGAGTCTGGCGAAGATTGCGCATGGCCTTGATCTGACCGTCGACTACGGCTGGTTATGGTTTATCTCTCAGCCACTGTTCTGGTTGCTGCAACAAATCCACAATTTGGTTAGCAACTGGGGTTTAGCAATTATTGCCATCACATTATTGATTAAACTGGCAATGTTCCCACTGACCAAGGCGCAGTACGAAGGCATGGCCAAGATGCGTAATCTGAAGCCGAAGATTGATGAACTGCAGGCCCGTTACAAAGACGACAAGCAGAAAATGGGCCCGGCCATGATGGAACTTTACCGCAAGGAAAAAGTGAACCCTATGGGTGGTTGTCTGCCAATGCTGATTCAAATGCCAATTTTCCTGGCACTGTACTTTGTGTTTGTTGAAAGTATTGAATTACGTCAGGCGCCTTTCATCTTCTGGATCAAAGATTTATCTGTCATGGACCCATACCTGGTGCTGCCAATCATGTACATCATCAGTATGTATGCGATGCAGAAACTGACGCCTGTCACGGTAACAGACCCGATGCAGCAAAAAATTATGCTGTGGATGCCGGTAGTCTTTGGTTTGTTCTTTATCATCTTCCCAAGCGGCCTGGTGTTGTACTGGGTAGTCAGCAACCTAATCTCGCTGGCACAGATGTTATTTATCTACAAAGGCATGGAGAAAAAAGGCTTACACGTCCGTAACGCCTGATTGCTCTGTCTGAATTTGTAATGGCCGTTACACTTGTAATGGCCATTTTTTTATTCACAAAAACGAGGACTTCGGTATGTACGCAAACGATACCATCGCGGCGCAGGCAACAGCTCCGGGACGCGCCGGCGTCGGCATCATTCGGGTGTCAGGCCCACAAGCCTCCGCCATTGCGCAAGCCGTGTTGGGACGTATACCAAAAGCCCGAGTTGCAGAATATCTGCCGTTTCGCGCCGCTGACCAATCGGTGCTGGACCAGGGCATCGCGCTCTACTTCCCAGGCCCAAATTCCTTTACCGGTGAAGATGTGCTGGAACTACAAGGTCATGGTGGCCCTGTGCTGCTGGATATGCTGTTACGACGCATCTTGCAGGAATCTAACGTCCGTATCGCCCGCCCTGGTGAGTTTTCTGAACGGGCCTTTTTGAACGATAAACTGGACCTGACCCAGGCTGAAGCCATTGCCGATCTGATAGACGCCAGCAGCGAACAGGCTGCCCGTAGTGCCATGCAATCGCTGCAAGGCGAGTTTTCCCGGCAAATTCACGCATTGGTAGAGAAAGTTATCTACCTGCGGATGTATGTCGAAGCCGCTATTGATTTCCCTGACGAAGAAATTGATTTTTTATCTGATGGAAAAGTCGCCGGTGACCTCGCGGAGATTCGGGCTGATCTGACCAAAATCCAGAAACAAGCCACACAAGGCAGTATTTTGCGCGAAGGCATGAAAGTGGTGATCGCAGGGCGTCCCAACGCTGGTAAATCAAGTTTACTCAATGCTTTGGCCGGCCGCGAAGCTGCTATTGTCACAGAAATCGCCGGTACAACCCGGGACGTACTGCGTGAACATATCCACATCGACGGCATGCCGCTGCATGTGGTGGAT
>CBFGPY010000425.1:0-3568 GCA_965650755.1 uncultured Chromatiaceae bacterium
CATTTGTTTGTCCACGGTGGCTTGCATCCGCAACTGGCAACACTGAATTATTCATTGGAAGACCTGAATACCAGAGTCCGGGCAAACTATCGCACAGCTTTTTATCCAAAGAAAAATGCCGATGCGAGTGACCTGCTGTTATCCACCCGCGATGGCCCGTCCTGGTATCGCGGTTATTTCGACGCGGATTTAACTCAAACCGAAGTGGAAAAAACGCTGGCAATTTTCGGTGCCAACGCCGTGGTGGTGGGCCATACGCCGCAGCGCCGGGTGCATAGTCTGTTTGAAAGCAAAGTGCTGGCGATTAACGTGCGCCAGCCGCGCGACTATCGTGGCAGCATCCCGCCACGCAGCAGCGAGGGCCTGCTGATCCGTGACGGCCAGTATTTCCGCTTGCTGGCAGACGGCAGTGTCAATCCGCTATAAGCCTGCCGGGCGCTGTATCCTGTGGTAATTCTCCTCGCAATTAGCAGCGAATGCAGCTGCTGATTGCGCAATCATTGTATGAAAATCTCTGCAAATTCCTGACTGTATACCGAGTAATGATTAAAAAATAGCCAGTTTATCTGCCGTAGCGACACTGTGCGAATAGCAGGTATTTATCGCAAATTTTGCAGAATGTTTCATAAAATGGTTGCGCTAACATTTTGTTGTAGGTAATTTAGCCGGACTCAGTAGCATGGCCTGTGTGGTGCATTGCTGGTTCTGATAACTAAGTCAGATAAAGCAGGGCTTCAGCCGTATTGGGTACAGCCATACAAACAGATTGGCCGGCAGTTGCGCAAATTGGTTGCGCTGTCAGGCTGGCGACTTCACCGTCAACAGGATAGGTATCTCAACGTGAACAAATTCCCACTTCGCCCACTGGCACTTTTTACCAGTCTGCTGCTGACCGGAACTTTACCGGCACTGGCGCAGGCACAACAGTCAGAGCAGCAACAAACACAGGCCGGCTCAGACGCCGAGCGCGAGATTGAAGTCATTTCCGTCACTGCGACCAAAAGGGTCACCACGTTGCGGGAAACGCCATTGGCGGTGACAGCTTTTGACCAGAAAACCCTGGACGAAAACCATGTGCTGCAGCTCGATGACCTGCAGGGCATAGTGCCGAGTCTGCAAATTGCCCAAAACGGCACGCAGAACACACCGATGGTGTATATCCGTGGTATTGGTTCTTCCGATCAAACTGAAAGTGGCGATCCGGCAGTGGCCTTCCACATTGACGGCGTCTATTCCGCCCGCTCGCAAGGCGCGTCCGCATTGATGTTTGACTTAGAAGGCGCTGAAATTCTGCGTGGCCCGCAAGGCACTTTATTCGGGCGCAACGCCACCGGTGGTGTGGTGAATTTACATACCGCCAAAGCACGGCTGGACGGTTTTGAAGGCAACGCCGAAGTGACGCTCGGCAACTATGATCGCAAAGCGGTGCGTGCAGCGCTGAATATGCCACTCAGTGAAACCTTTGCGGTGCGGGTCGCGGCAGCGTCGGATCAATCCGAAGGCGTGGTTGATTTCCTGCCGGGTTCAGCGCTTGGCGATAAATATGGCTCCACTGATTTAGCCGCGGCGCGCATCAGCACTTTTTATCAGCCAGCCGACAATATCGACTGGACCTTCTCTTATGAAAATTTCACCGACAAAGGCACAGGCCAGATCCCAACACTGACTGGTGGCTCAGACCGCAGTTCTTATGTGCAGGAACCGGGTTACAACGATTTCCAGATTGACTCATTACGCACCCGTATCAACTACCGTTTTGATTCCGGCGTGGAGGCCTCTTACATTGGTGGTTATACCGATTCCAGCCGTGTCTCAGTGTGGGACCGTACCTGGAGCCTGACCAAGTACGAGTGGGGCGGTTGTGTCGAATGTACACACGAAGCGGTACAACACGAATTGCAGCTGAAAAATGCTGACGGCGAGCAGTTGCAGTGGATGGTCGGTTATTTCTACTTCAAAGAAAATAACCTGACGCACTTTGACATTGTGCACCCGGGGAACGACTACGAAGGCGGCAAAACGCCAAATAAAAACCTCTGGTCCACTTATCGCCAGCCAGACCGTGGTTTGTTGTCTAACAGCCTGTATGCGCAAAGCACTTATCACCTGAATGACGACTGGCGCCTCAGTGCCGGCCTGCGTTACACCAAAGATGAACGCTGGGACCGTGGCGGCCGCAACATTATGTGTCCGGACGTCAAACGCACTGAAAATAAAGCACTGACGGTGTTCCCAAACAACGCAGCAGATCCATCTAACCTGCTTGGTGGCCTGGCGCCGAATAAGTTCCTGGTACAACCTGGGCAATGTTGGGTCGATACTTACAACGACACCAGCCCGGAATGGGATAAAACCACCGGCATGGCACGACTGGAATATGACCTGAGCAGCGACATCATGATGTACGGCTCTTACGCCACTGGCTTTAAGTCCGGCACTATTCAGGATGGTGGCAGCTATAAAGGCACAGGCCCGTTTGACCAGGCTGCGCTGAATGCCATTATCGCCGCCAACAACGACGAAGCGGCCGGCACCAATGCTTATGTCGCGCCGGAAGAAAATAAGAGTATCGAATTCGGTATGAAAGGCATGTTCTTTGACAAGAGCCTGCAGCTGTTCGCCACTTTATTCTCGACTGAATACACAGATCTGCAGGTGACCAGTAACGTGGTGACGGCAACTGGCGCTGATTTACTGCGTAAAACCAACGCCGGTAAAGCGACTATTAACGGTTTGGAGCTGGAAGGCCGTTATCTGGTGGGTAGCAATGGGGAACTGAGTATGTCGGCATCTGTGCTGGACGCCAAGTATGATGAGTTCCTGACCACAGATTCTAAGTACGGTGCGGATGGCAAGCTGTTTAACCCGTCAGCCGGCGTCGCCAGTCAGCCAAACTTACTGGATTTCAGTGGCAACCATCTGGTGCTGGCACCGGAATTCAGTGCATCGTTAAGTTACGAGCATCAGTTTGGCCTGCAAAGTGGTGCGACGTTAAAACCACGGGCACGCTTAAGTTATTCGTCTGAAGTCTGGTTTGACCCGGCCAATCGCGGCGACAGACCGGCGGGCTTCCGTAATCTGCCATTTGCCGCCGACATCGACCGGCAGGACGCGTACAGCAAACTGGACCTGAGCCTGAGTTATGAGCCGGCCAATGCCGACTGGAGCTTAGAAGCTTTTATCAACAACGTGTCAGACCGTGACATCAAGAGTGATCAGGGCCGTACCCATGGCGACCCGGTGCCAAATTATATGTGGCAGGCGCCACGTACTTTTGGCGTGCGCTTTAATGTCAGCTTTGACTAAACCGCGGTAATTTTGTCAGAAGACCGCAGGCCCGGCGAACTCCGCCGGGCCTTTTGACCCTCGTGTGACTTTTGTTTTGCCCTTTTTACCCGCTTTTTTGCATTGTCCTGCAACTCGTGTGAATACACCTGCCAGCTCGCTGGCAGTTTTTTTATCCGCTAAGTACCGACTTTACCGTCATGGCATGCATTGTTCAGTAAGCAGCTGCCACGCCGTCGCGCCTGGAATCAGAGCCGGCGATATAACCTTTCTCTGCTTTCAT
>CBFGPY010000426.1:0-3568 GCA_965650755.1 uncultured Chromatiaceae bacterium
TTGCCAGCGTGACCGCAACATTTTGATAGCGGATATATGGGCAGCTGTAGAAAATTTTCGGTTGGTCTGCAGCCTTTTTTTGCAAAGTCGCAATATCACCAATGCCCTGCTGCAGCAAAGTGAAGATGCGTTTATTCGGTACATAAGTAAATTCAGCCGGTAGTTGCATCACTCTGGCAATTTCACGCAGCAGCTCAATTTCAAAGCCATCCGAACTGTCCACCTGGATATATGGCGGTTTGTTCATCCCCACTAAAACCTGCAACGGTTTATCCGCCAGTGCCGCACCAGCCCAAATGCCTGCACATAACCACAGTCCCGCAACGAACAGACGCATGGCAAACCTTATTTTTGTAGCGGTCATGACTGAAGCATAGCGGAGCAGATGGCGCACACAACTATGCTGACTATACTGCTGCAATCAGGCTGTAGCGGAGCTTCTTATGAACTTAGGTCGTTTTTGGTGTCGAATTCCCGCTTTATTCCTTTTTGTTGCAGTCACCAAATCGCAGCCCTTAAGCGCTGAAGTGTTATGGCAGGATTTTCGCCTGACTTATTTAAACGGCAGCCATTACCGGTTGGGTGACCCGAACCGGCAGGTGCTGACCATTGAGCATGCTGCAGCCACCAGCTGGGGTGATAGCTTTTTCTTTCTCGACCATATGAAGTTCGCCAATGGTCAACACACAAACTACGCAGAATTACAGCCACGCTTTAGCCTCGGTAAAAACGGCTGGCAACTTGAACCCGACGGTTTGATTAAAGATGTTTTACTTGCAAGCCACATCGAAATGTCGTCGCAGCGCACTAATTTGCTTTACGGTATTGGCCTGGATTTGGCTGTTCCCGGTATGAAGTTCACTCAACTGAATTTTTACCGGCGCAACAATGAACAAATCGCCGACAACTGGCAGGCAACTTTGGCCTGGGGCGCGCCGTTTCAGCTGGCCGGTCAACCGTTTTTATATGATGGTTTTATCGACTGGGCCAGTGGCAGCGTCGATCAACACGCCAATTTTAACTGGACCTCGCAATTCAAATGGCTGGCAAGTTCACTCTGGCAAGGTAAAAGCCAGGTTTGGTTCGGCGTGGAGTACGTCTGGTGGCGACATAAGTTTGGGGTCATTGACAGCCCGCAGCTGCGCAGTCACGAAAACAATGTCAACTTGTTGCTGAAGTGGCATTTTTAACCCGTCGCCAACACAAAAACGCCGGGTGTTCCCCGGCGTATTCAGTTGGGTTCGTGCCAGGATTATTCCCAGTTCAGCACCACTTTACCGCTCTGGCCTGAGCACATAATGTCAAAGCCCTGCTGGAACTCAGCGACCGGCATTTCGTGCGTGACAATTGGTGTTAAATCCAGACCGGATTGGATCAGGCTCGCCATTTTGTACCAGGTTTCGAACATCTCGCGGCCATAAATGCCTTTAATCACCAGGCCTTTAAAAATCACTTTGTTCCAGTCCACCGCCATATCAGACGGTGGAATACCTAACATCGCAATTTTGCCACCGTGGTTGATGGTGTCGAGCATTGAGCGGAATGCCGACGGCACACCGGACATTTCTAAACCGACATCAAACCCTTCGGTCATGCCCAATTCGGCCATGACATCCGTCAGATTTTGTTTGCTGACATCGACGGCGCGGGTCGCGCCCATTTTCATGGCGAGCTCGAGCCGGAATGGATTGACATCGGTGATGACAATATGGCGGGCGCCGACATGGCGCGCTACAGCGACCGCCATAATACCAATAGGGCCGGCGCCGGTGATCAGCACGTCTTCACCAACTAAATCAAACGACAAAGTGGTATGCACGGCATTGCCGAACGGGTCAAAAATAGCGGCGATGTTGTCCGGAATATTGTCCGGGATTTTAAAAGCGTTAAAGGCCGGGATCACCAGATACTCGGCAAAAGAACCCTGGCGGTTCACGCCAACACCAATGGTATTGCGGCACAAATGCACCCGACCGGCGCGGCAGTTACGGCAATGACCGCAGACTAAATGGCCTTCACCGGACACGCGGTCACCCACAGAAAAACCACGCACTTCCGAGCCCATGCCCACCACAACACCTACATATTCATGGCCTACCACCATGCCATGCGGAATGGTTTTTTGCGCCCAGTCGTCCCATTTGTAGATATGCACATCAGTGCCACAAATGGCCGTCTTTTTAATTTTGATTAAAACGTCGTTTGGCCCGACTTCCGGCATCGGCACTTCGGTTTGCCAAATACCCGGTTCTGCTTTTAATTTCGCTAATGCTTTCATGTTGCTACCTTAAGAAATCACGCCCATGTCTTTACCGGTACGGATAAAAGCGGCAATGGCTTTATCCAGCTGCGCTTTGCTGTGTGCCGCCGAGATTTGCGTGCGAATGCGCGCCTGACCTTTTGGCACCACCGGGAACGAGAAGCCGACCACATACACGCCTTGCTCCAGCATGCGGCGGGCAAATTCACCGGCAACTTTGGCATCGCCCAGCATCACCGGAATAATCGCATGGTCTTTACCAGCCAGGGTAAAACCTGCTGCCGTCATCTGCTCGCGGAAATAGGCCGCGTTATCCCAGAGTTTAGCTCTGAGCGCGTCACCTTGCGCCAGCATGTCGAGCACTTTAATCGACGCAGTGACAATAGAAGGCGCCAGACTGTTCGAGAACAAATACGGCCGTGAGCGCTGTCTGAGCCACTCGATGATTTCTTTTTTGCCTGAGGTGTAACCACCGGAGGCGCCACCTAAAGCTTTGCCCAAAGTGCCGGTGATGATATCGACGCGGTCTAACACATCGCAGTATTCATGAGTACCGCGGCCGTTTTTACCGACAAAACCCACAGCATGGCTGTCATCGACCATCACTAAGGCATTGTATTTGTCAGCTAAATCGCAAATGGATTTGAGGTCGGCAATGACGCCGTCCATCGAAAACACACCGTCGGTGGCAATCAGTTTAAAACGCGCGCCATCAGCATCGGCTTGTTTTAATTGCGCTTCTAATTCGGCCATATCGTTATTGGCATAGCGATACCGTTTGGCTTTACACAGCCGCACCCCATCGATAATCGAGGCATGATTCAGTGCATCGGAAATGACCGCATCTTCGGCGCCTAAAATGGTTTCAAACAAACCGCCGTTAGCATCAAAGCAGCTCGAATACAAAATGGTATCTTCAGTGCCTAAAAACGCACTGATACGCGCTTCTAAGGTTTTGTGAATATCCTGAGTACCGCAAATAAACCGCACTGAGGCGACGCCAAAACCGTGGCTGTCGAGGCCCTGCTGCGCGGCAGCAATCAGTTCTGGGGAGTTAGCCAGGCCTAAGTAGTTGTTGGCGCAAAAGTTTAAAACCTGCTCGCCGTTGACGGTCACGTCTGAAAATTGCTGCGACGTGATGATCCGCTCGCCTTTGTACAGGCCTTCGGCTTTCACGTCATCGATTTGGTGCTGGATATGGCTGAGGAACGCGGAATTGCGCATAAAGCCTCCTGTTGGGACATTGGTTATATATTATTATCGAAAGCATTCGAAATCATCATTTATTTTCGATAAATAAAGAATCGC
>CBFGPY010000427.1:0-3564 GCA_965650755.1 uncultured Chromatiaceae bacterium
GTAAAAACCCACAGACGCCGCTGTACCCGATAGATTTCGCCAGTTCAGGCACCCAGGGCTGTGCGGTTTTATCATTCGACATTTCGCCAGCAGGTAAAACGGAAAATGTGGAGATCCTGCACTCAGTGCCAAACCGGCGGGTGGGGATTTATTCACGCAAAATGCTGAAAAAATGGCAATGGGTGCCGGTTGCCCCGGCAGTTCAACCGGCTGAAGAGAAAAGAACACTGCGGTTAGATTTTTGTATGGGTGGTGAATCAGTGGCGAAAGCGGAGCAAGCCTGTAAGCAGCGGGTTCAGTTAGCTTGTAGTTAAGCTTGGTTTTTGCCGGATGATAGAGCTGCATTGCGATGCTTCTCGCTTCTGGCGAACGCAAACCAAAAAGGACGGCAAACGCCGTCCTTTTTTCATCTTCAAACCGTGCGGTGTACAGCCGGCTTAATCCGCTTTGGCCAGTGCTTCGTGAGCGTGTTCGCCGCGGTGCAGCTGGTCGTGCACTTCGTGGTCATGCTCGAAGTATTGCGGCAGCAGCGAGCCGATGATCATGCCGGCGAGGCTGGCCAGTAAACCGGCGAATTGTGCCGGAATAAACGGGTCTTCCGGGCCTAACCACATCACGCCTTGCCATACCAGGAAACCGGCAAAAATCGATGCCAGCGCGCCTTGGTTGGTGGCTTTACGCCAGTACACACCAAAGGCCAGCGGTACAAAGGCGGTAACCAGTGTGACCTGATAGGCACTTTCAACCATGCCGAAAATAGTCGCTTCGGTATTGAGCGCATACGCCATCACCAGGCAGGTGAACACCAGCGTCACCATCCGCATCATTTTCAGGAATTGTTTATCGGTCATCGGCGGTAACATCGGCTTGAGGATGTTTTCCGAGAACGACACCGAAGGCGCCAGCAAAGTCGCCGAAGCACAGCCTTTAATCGCCGATAACAGCGCACCAAAGAACAGCACCTGGGCAATAAATGGCATATGCGTCATGACAAATTGCGGCAGGATCAGCTGACTGTCATTTTCCATCAGTTTGCTGACCATGTCCGGCGCCAGCATCGTCGCGGCATAACCGATAAAGAGCGGAATAAAAGCAAAGACCAGGTACAAAGAGCCACCGAGGATCGAGCCCCACACTGCGATGCGTTCTGACTTGGCCGACTGCACGCGCTGGAATACGTCCTGCTGCGGCATAGAACCGAGCATCATGGTACAGGCCGCAGCGATAAAGGCGATAAGCTCTTTAGCGTCGGTTTCCGGCCAGAATTCAAATTTACCGGCGGCAGCCGCGTGGTTGACGACAGTCGATACACCGCCGGCCATTTCTGCCACTTCGCCGCTGATAAACAGCAAACCGGCGACAATGACAATCATCTGCACCAGATCGGTGATGGCCACGGCCCACATACCACCAAAAAAGGTGTAGATGAGGATAGTGACTGCGCCAATCCACATGCCCATTTCCTGGCTGATTAAATCGCCCGATACCACGTTAAACACCAGACCCAGCGCAACGATTTGCGCGCCGACCCAGCCGAGGTAAGACACGACGATGGCAAGCGACGTCAGCACTTCGGCGACGCGGCCATAACGGCGTTTGTAGAAATCACCGATGGTGAGTAATTTCATCCGATACAAAGGTGCGGCAAAGAAAATACCGACCAAAATCAGACACAAAGAAGCACCGAACGGATCTGCGACTATGTCGCGTAAATTACCGTCGATAAAAGTGGCCGGAATGCCCAGCACGGCTTCAGAGCCGAACCAGGTGGCGAATACAGTTGCCGTCACCATATAAAATGGCAAATGGCGGCCAGCTACAGCGAAGTCAGCCGCGCTTTTCACGCGCATGGCTGCCCATAAACCGATAGCAACTGAGATGACCCAATAGGCGATAACAAACCAAAGTAACATAATGGCTCAAGGTCCTGTGTTAGGTTGAATTGAAAACGTCTTTCCGGAAGACGCCCGAACGGGCAGGCTTCAGGGTCAACCAAAGAGCGCTGCAGGAAGCAGCAGCCCTTGTCACCCGGCCGCATCAGAGGGATGCGATTGGTTAGGGATAAAACTATTGTAAAGTCCAGTTTGGCTCAGGGCAAAACAAAATCGGCAAATTTGGGCAAAAAGATGACAATCCGCCGCGAATGTGCAGCTGTTATCAATGATTAGTGCAGAATGAAATTTATTAATCTATTGAATAAAAACAGTATTTAATCTTTAAGTGTCGTTTATGCCATGCCAGAGGTAAAAGCACTAACCACAATGGTTTAAAAGCTGTTATCTCTGGATAAAACCCCGGTTTTTTGCATGGTTATTTACACAGGTGCTGCAGAAATGCACAGCGCGGAATTGGACTCAACCTACCGGCACTGTTGGTGCCAGGCGCTGATATCGGCGGCTGTCAGTTGCTGCTGCGCGCTGTTGAGCTGGTCGTGCATGATGCTGCCGGGTTCGCTTAAGTGCCCGATGCCCAGCGCGTGGCCAAATTCGTGCAGCAGCGTCAAAGTCAGATGATGGGCATCTTTGTAGGCAAAAATGGTCATGGTGCGGTTTTGGCCACGCTGTTCCAGTAAACCAACTTCGGCGAGGCCTGTGGCTTGCTGCGCCGGGATCAGCGCATTACGGTCAGCAATGGTATTGTTGAGCTGTTTTTGCCGGTCCTGCAGTTTTTCTGACAGGGCATCGAGCTGTTCGGCTTCCAGCGCATGTTCTTTTTGCCGGCTCAGTAGTTCAGCCTGTTCGCGGCCTAATAGTGCCGCAGCGCCCGGGTCAGCCTGCTGGGCTTTTTCATTAAACAGTTTGATGTCAGCAGCCAACTGACGGTCTTTTTGTTCAAAAGCCTGTTTATTCTGCTGGAAATCGGCCAGCTGACGTTCGAAATCCTGTTGCTGATCACTGATGCGTTCGTCATAACGCTGCAGATTGCGCTCTAGCAGTAACTGCTCAAGCTGCTGTTGCTGGCGGGCGTCAAAGACAAAACGGATGGGGAAACCATGTTGCGGGTCATAGCGCAGCACTTCTTTGCCAAGTGCCTGATTCCACTGGGTAGCGGCGTCGCTGATCAGCGGCAGCGCCTCGGCCGCGCTAAGGCCAAACGCCGGGTCTATCGAATCCAGCCGCCAGCTAATCAGCTGATCACAGCGTACCGACTGGCTGGCAACCGGTGCTTTGACCGGCATCGCGCCGGGCCAAAACCACCACAGCAGCACAGCGGCCAATAACAAAAGTAGACGCAGGATCAAATTCAACAGGCTCCACAGGCGGCTTTACAGGGACTGAAACACCCTATGTGTTTCAGCGCTCAGCGACTTGGTCGGTGAAAAAACCGCCATAGTTTACCTCAGAGTGTGGCAGCGGTAAAAAATTCATCGTGGTGGATCGTGGTAGGCGGTGATGCCGGAGGAAAAGACAGGTCCGCGCGAGTGCGGCAGACCTGTCATGTGCATTGGGGGTTTGTGTACTTAACTTAACCGGTAGTCGCCACCGGCCTTGTGGGTGTAGCAGGAACCGCTGCGGCATTGTTTCTGCGTGGTGACTACAGTGCCGCGAACTAAGGAAAACCATT
>CBFGPY010000428.1:0-3564 GCA_965650755.1 uncultured Chromatiaceae bacterium
TACAGGACCGGGTTTTGCTTTTGGAAATAAATCCGATTATTTGATTTTCGCTTCTTTGAAAATCACGTGCTTGCGCACTTTTGGATCGAATTTTTTGATTTCCATTTTTTCTGGCATGGTGCGCTTGTTCTTATCAGTTGTATAGAAGAAGCCAGTACCAGCAGAAGAAACTAAACGGATCTTATCGCGCATTTGCTAATTCCTTAAACCTTTTGACCTTGCTTGCGCAGATCAGCTAAAACGGCATCGATACCATTTTTATCGATGATACGCATAGCCTTGGTTGTCAGGCGCAGCGTGACGAAACGGTTTTCGCTTTCAACCCAGAAACGGTGAGTTTGCAGGTTAGGCAGGAAACGGCGCTTTGTTGCGTTGTTGGCGTGTGAACGACGGTTACCTACCATCGGACCTTTGCCAGTGATTTGGCACACTCTAGACATGTCAATGTATCTCCAAAATTACTTCAGCTCGAGCTATCGTCATCCTTCTGGCCAAGAAGAATGCCCCGGATTTCTGAAAGGGCGCAATTTATACACGATAAGCCGGCAAAACTCAAGCGATTCCGCCTGAAGTTTAAACGAGGATCGTGTTGATCCTTTCAGATCTTAAAGCCAGCCGCGTTCTGCGAAGGATATTACCTCCGCGTCGCCGACCACAAAGTGATCCAATAACTTGATGTCGACCAAAGCCATAGCTTGGGTCAGGCGCTCCGTTATTGCTCTGTCAGCACGACTCGGCTCAGCAACTCCGGATGGATGATTGTGAGCCAAAATAACGGCGGCGGCATTATGCGCTAAAGCGGCCTGAACTACAATACGCGGATAGACCGGAGACGCATCTATCGTGCCATAAAACAACGGCTCGGCTTTTATAAGCCGGTGCTGGCTGTCCAGATACAAAGTCATAAAAACTTCGCGCGTTTCCAGACCGATACTGTACTGCAGATAATGTTTCACCATACCGGGGTCAGAAAACACCGTATCGCGCTGCATATGCTGATATAAACAGCGCTTGCAAAGCTCCAGCACCGCCTGCGTTTTTACATACCGATGCACGCCCAGGCCTTTGTGCCGGCAGAATTGCCCGCGTGGCGCGGCGAAAAACGCCCTGACTCCACCAAAATCGTGTAACAGCTGGCGCGACATCGCCACCGCATCAAGACCGGCACAGCCGTGCCCCAGAAAAATCGCCAGCAATTCACCGTCGGATAAAGCGCCGGCACCGTAACTTAATAATTTCTCGCGAGGTTGTTCGGCCGCAGGCCAATGCTTGATGGTCATGATCACTCGTCCCTGAGTTCGTGGTATCTTATCGGCCAGTTTCTGGCTGATGGTTTTCTTATGCACAACATCCTTGCTGGCAAAAAGATCCTGCTTGGGATCAGCGGCGGCATCGCTGCTTACAAATCTGCCGATTTAGTCCGCCGCCTGAAAGACCGTGGCGCCGAAGTCCGTGTCATTTTAACTCCGGCAGCGGCGGAATTTATTACCCCGCTAACGCTGCAGGCGCTGTCCGGCCATCCGGTCGGCCAATCATTACTGGACCCGGCCGCAGAGGCCGCGATGGGCCATATCGAACTGGCGAAATGGGCTGACCTTATTTTGGTGGCGCCGGCTTCGGCCGATGTCATCGCCCGTATCGCGCATGGCCTTGCCAATGATTTGCTGACCACCTGCATTCTGGCAAGCAACGCACCGCTGGCCATCGCGCCGGCGATGAATCAGCAGATGTATAAAAACATAGCGACCCAAGCCAATTTAGCAACCTTAATTTCACGAAATATTCACACTTTTGGACCCAATGCCGGCGAGCAAGCCTGTGGTGATGTCGGCCCGGGCCGGATGTTAGAACCGCTACAGCTGGTCGATGCGGTGATTGGCGTGCTGGCTACACCGGCGCCGCAACTGTTAAAAGGCGTGAAAATCACTATCACCGCCGGTCCAACGCGTGAAGCGATTGACCCGGTGCGATACATCAGTAACCACAGCTCCGGCAAGATGGGTTATGCCCTCGCCGCCGCCGCCGCCGCCATGGGGGCAGAAGTGACACTGATCAGCGGGCCGGTGCAGCTGGCCACCCCCACCGGTGTGACACGCATTGATGTCACCACCGCCGAACAGATGTATGTCAGCAGCCTGCACCAAGCACAGCAGAGCGACATTTTTATCGGCTGCGCCGCAGTAGCGGATTTTCGCGTTGCTGAACTGGCGTCACAGAAAATCAAAAAAACCGCCGACAATGACGGCCTGACGCTGCAGTTAGTGAAAAACCCGGACATTATCGCCAGCGTCGCGGCGCTGACTACAGCACGGCCTTTTACTGTCGGTTTTGCCGCCGAGACGGAAAAAGTCGCGGACCATGCCCGGCAGAAACTGCAGAAGAAAAACCTCGATCTGATTTGTGCCAACGACGTGTCTGACCCTGCGCTTGGCTTTAACAGCGAACAAAACGCCATTACGGTGTACAGCAAAACGGCTGAATTTCCACTGGGCCAACGCAGTAAAACCGAGCTGGCTCAAGCCTTAATTTCCCTGATTTATGAGCAATACCACGATGAAAAAAAGCATTGAACTGAAAATCCTCGACCGCCGCATTGGTACTGAATACCCGTTGCCGGAATACGCCACGCCGGGTTCTGCCGGGCTGGACTTACGCGCTTTATTAGATGAACCGCTGACACTGTTACCAGGCCAGACCGAACTCATTCCAACCGGACTTGCTATCCACATCGGTGATGCCAACCTGTGTGCCACTATTCTGCCGCGCTCCGGCATGGGCCATAAAAACGGCATCGTGCTGGGTAACTTAGTTGGTTTGATTGACTCGGATTATCAGGGCCAGCTGATGATTTCGACCTGGAACCGCGGCCAAAACGCTTTCACTATTCAGCCGGGCGACCGCATCGCGCAGCTGGTATTTGTGCCGGTGGTACAGGCGCAATTTGAGCTGGTGGAAGAATTCGATACCTCTGAGCGCGGCGAAGGCGGCTTTGGCCACTCAGGCCGGTCATAACAACTGATGTCGACGCCCAGAAGCAGCAACCGCAAAGCGGAAATTCTGGATGCGCTGGCCGTGATGCTGGAAAAAAGCCCCGGTCAGCGTATTACCACCGCCGCTCTTGCGGCGCAGGTGGGCGTCACCGAAGCGGCGTTATACCGCCATTTCCCCAGTAAAGCGCGGATGTTCGAAGGCCTGCTTGATTTGATGGAGCAAGAGCTGCAGCACGAATTCCGCATTATTTTCCAAACCCACAAACAAGCCGAAGCCCGTATTCAGCTGATGCTGGAAGCCTTGCTGCAATTTGCCGGCCGCAGGCCCGGTTTATGCCGGCTGCTGACTAGTGAAGCGCTGCAAGGCGAGCAGGAACGGCTGCGCGAACGGGTGACTTTATTACTCGACAGCCTGGAAAAGCAGCTCAAACAATGCCTGCGTGAGCGCAAACTCGGCACCGGCAAACGGCATGGTGACGAAGCGGCTGTGGCCAATTTGCTGCTGGCTTTTATCGAAGGCCGGCTACATCAGTATGTGCGCAGCGGCTTTAAAGAAGCACCGCACCTGAGTTTT
>CBFGPY010000429.1:0-3560 GCA_965650755.1 uncultured Chromatiaceae bacterium
TTGTTTGACGTGGCTCTGATTCTAAAGCTGCCAAATTATACCGTGCTAATAAAGCAATTGCACACCTACAAAATGTTAACTTTTGTATATTTTCGCCAGCCGACACTGCGACTAATTCCCTGCGAAACGGGTCATGCTGCCCTTCTGGTCACTCTGGCCCCTATGTTAGATTGACCGTGATAACACACAGAAAATCCCGGGAACTATATGAATGTGCTAAAACCAATATTTTTGAGTCTGCTGCTGACTCCGTTCTGCAGTCACGCCGCAACCACAACGTTCAATGAACAGCTTGCTTATCAGCTAACCGAAAGTCTGACCACCGAAGTCGGCCCGCGTCTGGCGGGTAGTCCGGGTGATCGGGCATCTGTAGTCTGGGCGACAAAAAATCTGCAGGCGCTGGGTTTTGATAAAGTCTGGACCGAAGAGTTTGTCACCCCTTACTGGCAGCGCGGTCAGGCCCGGCTGGAAATTTTGTCGCCGTTTCCGCAAGCCTTAGTGCTGACCGCTTTAGGCGGGTCTGTCGGCACGCCGGCTAATGGCATTGATGCCAGCCTGGTGATGTTTAATAGCCTGGAAGAGTTGATGGCAGCGAAGCCGGACCAAGTGCAAGGCAAAATTGTCTTTATCAATAAAGCCATGACTAAAGACAAAGCAGGCTCTCAGTATGGCAAAGTTGTTGGCGCCCGCGCCAAAGGCGCAGTAGAAGCCGCCCGGCTTGGCGCCAAAGCTCTGATTATTCGTTCGGTCGGCACCAGCAGTAATCGTTTTGCCCATACCGGAAAAATGACTTACGACCCCGCCGTGACTAAAATCCCCGCCGTCGCGATTTCAGCACCGGACGCCCAACAGCTGGCGCGAGTCCTGGCGAAAGCGCCTGAGGCAAAGATTAAATTACAGCTGGATACCCAACAAACCGAAGATGCGGTCAGCCACAATGTGATTGGTGAAATTACCGGTTCAGAGCGGCCTGATGAAATAGTGTTGATCGGTGCTCACCTTGATTCATGGGATCAGGGCACTGGCGCACTGGATGACGGTGCAGGTGTCGGTTTGGTGATGGCCACCGCAGCCCTTATCAAACAACAGGGCCAGCCAAAGCGTACAATCCGCGTGGTGTTATACGGTAATGAGGAAGGTGGTTTAGTCGGCGCCCGCGCCTATGCGGCAAAACATGCGAATGAACTGGACAAGCATGTGTTAGCGTCAGAATCAGATTTTGGTGCAGGCCGGATCTGGCAATTCTCGACCAAGTTTGGCCCTAAATCACTGCCATTTGCTGCCGAGATCCAAAAACAACTGGCGCCATTGCAAATCCAGCCCGGCAATAATGATGCCTTTGGCGGACCAGACGTTTCAGTGTTAAAAGCGCTGGGGGTGCCTGTCGTCAGTCTGGAACAGGATGGCTCTGATTATTTCGATTACCACCATACACCAAACGATACGCTGGATAAGATTGACCCAGAAGCTCTGCAGCAGAATCTGCAAGCCTGGATCCGCATGACCAGTGCAGTGGCCAACAGCACGGTAGATTTCCGTAAATAACCATCACGGCGGGCCCGGCGAAAACCGGGCCTGTTGTCAAGCTTCAACCTGACACCCTTTTTGCCGTTATCTGATGCGTCGGACGGCGTTGTAACGCCCGCATCATCCACACCTGAAAACCGATCACGGCCAACACTACAGCTGACGGATACATCAGTAAATTTTCACTATAAACCAGTAGCGACAAACCTAAAGTCAGATAAGTGAACGGTAGCATTTCGTAACACCAAAACGGCAGCGCGCCATGTACCTGGGGCGTCAGGCGATGACGAATGCGCCTGTGCTCTGAGCGCACCACCCAAACCACTGCCCCGGCCAGAATAAACAACAAAGCAGACGAAAACGCATAAGGATTTTTTACCGAACACAAAATGGCGAGGCCAAGACCCAAATACAGATACGGCAAACTCTCATAAATCCGTTGTGATAACATCAGCACGCTCCACGTTGTAGTCACAGTATCTTTGCAGTCTAGCTGAAAGTCCTCCGGGTGCCAGTTGCGGTATTTTGGCTTTTTACCCAGCCAAAATCATTTTGTTGCATGGTCTGAGTGCAAACGGCCGCGTATAATCCGCTGTATTCCACGTTGCTGATCTGAAGTAGCAAAAATGGCAAATGATGAATTAGAGATGTTTTTACAGGAAATGTCTGGTGTCAAACGACTGGATACCGACGTTTTAGCGGGCGAAAATGGCGCAGGAGCACCGACACTGGCGCAGCTGGCCCGGCGCAAAGCGGCAGAGCTGGAACCTGAATACGACCCTAACTATCTGAGTATGGAATATGTGGATTTAGTCAAACCCGACGAAATCCTTGCCTACAAAAAAGATGGGGTACAGGAAGGTGTATATAAAAACCTGCGGTTAGGCAAATACCAGGTCGATGCCACGCTGATGTTGTTAGGAAAATCACTGGTTGAAGCACGTTCGGCATTAAGCCAGTTTGTGCTGGATTGCCATCAGCGCGGAATCCGCACTTTGTTAGTGCATCACGGCATGGGCCGTGACAGCAAACCACACCCGGCCATTCTGCGCAGTTATACCTTTAAATGGTTACAGCAAATACCGCAGGTGCTGGCTTGTCATACCGCCTTAAAAGCACAAGGTGGTTACGCAGCAACCTATGTGTTATTGCAGAAAAATGCCGAGCAGAAACGCGAAAACCGCGAAATGCATCAGAAAAGATAACCATATGTAAGCGCGTTGTCAGCGCGGAAATTATGTCAGTAACAGCACGGCTGCTTCAGCACTGGTGAATAAAGCCGAGCAGGCCATCAGGATAACGAGCACTGCGATGGCAGTGAAACCAAAACCGCGGCTGGATGCTTTACGCATGGGGGCCCCTTTTTGCTTTTGTTGTCAGGGTAAATGCAGCACCCAGCTGGAGTGACGGCCAAATTGCCTGCGTTGACCAAAAGGGCCAACTGTTCCAAAACTGGGATCTTAGCCAGTGTAGACAGATTGCAGTCGGATCACAACAGATCTAACCAATTGATCCGACAATTTATTCAGTTTTGTTTAAAACGGGCCAGCCGGCTTTGTATATAAGGTGCCGCCAGCGCCAGGCTGTCATAATCCGGCGGTAAAGCCGCCTCTTCCTGTTCTTCACCCACCACCACAAATCCGGCATTTCGGTAGGTCTTTAATGCAGCCGGATGATCGTCGCTGCAAGTGTGCAGCCAGACCCGGCCCGGGCTCCATTGCTGTGCCAGCGCGATTGCCGCAACTGCCAGCTTTGGGCCCAATCCCTGACCGATAAAAGCCGGCATGATGCCGAAAAACTTCAGCTCGACACTGTTTTCATCTTCCGGGTGGCGCCACAATTCAATAAAACCCGCCGGTGTACCTTGCTTGTAAAGCACCCAGGTACGGACCTGTCCTGTGCTCAGATAATTCAGCCAGTCCTGATAGGTCCAGCTGAGCCGGCTAAACCAGCCCCAGGGCGTCCCGACTGCACTGAATAAAAACTGGCTGAATTCAGGGCTGACAACTTCAGCTTCAATCAGGCTAAAACCT
>CBFGPY010000430.1:0-3556 GCA_965650755.1 uncultured Chromatiaceae bacterium
AACCTTCTTGTGGAATGCGCGCTAACACTGTACCTGGCTTCACGTTCTGACCATCAGTAATTTCAATGGTGGTGAAGCTTGGCAGACGAATTTCCTGCAGTGCACCATCGTCCATGGCGAGAATGAGTTTTGGCTCTTTCGCATTAACCTTGGACAGGTCTTTTACTACAGTCCGGCTTAAACCAGTCAGGTCGTCCTGCTGAACTTCAGTGTTACTGTCGTCAACATCGCTGAATGAAACCTTAGCACCACGTTCCACAATGATTGGGTGTGAATGCGGATCCCAGTTCGCGACGATTTGACCGGCAGTTACAGTGCTGTTGTCGTCAATCGTTAACACAGAACCGTATGGCAGCTTGTAACGCTCTTTCTCACGACCTTGTTCATCAAACACTGTCACTTCAGCTGAACGTGACGTGATAACAATCTTGTCGTCAGTGTTGCGAACAAACTTCGCGTTGTGCAGTTTCAGCGTACCAGAGTTTTTCACCTGAACACTGTTCTCTGCAGAAGCCCGCGATGCTGCACCACCGATGTGGAATGTACGCATCGTCAGCTGTGTACCTGGTTCACCGATTGACTGTGCAGCGATAACACCGACAGCTTCACCAGCGTTGATCAGGTGACCACGCGCCAAATCACGGCCATAACACTTAGCACAGACGCCAAAGTTGGTTTGACAGGTAATAACTGAACGTACGTACACTTCGTCGATTGAGTTTTTCTCAATCAGATCACAAAGTTGTTCGTCCAGCATAGTGCCATCTTCAACCAGTACTTCGCCGGTTGCCGGTACCACAACATCACCGATCACAACACGACCCAGTACGCGCTCACGCAGGCCTTCAACAACGTCACCACCTTCAATCAGTGGCTTCATCATAATGCCTTCCGTAGAGCCACAGTCAGATTCAGTTACAACTAAATCCTGTGCCACGTCTACCAGACGACGAGTCAGGTAACCTGAGTTCGCGGTCTTCAGTGCGGTATCGGCCAGACCTTTACGTGCACCGTGTGTAGAGATGAAGTACTGCAGAACGCTCAAGCCTTCGCGGAAGTTCGCCGTAATTGGCGTCTCGATGATAGAACCATCTGGTTTTGCCATCAGACCACGCATACCGGCTAACTGACGGATCTGAGCTGGTGAGCCCCGTGCGCCAGAGTCGGCCATCATATACACAGAGTTAAATGATGGTTGCGTCACTTCGTTGCCGTCGCGATCAATCACTTTTTCTTTCGACAGGTTATCCATCATCGCCTTCGACAACGCTTCGTTTGCCGTTGACCAGATATCGATAACCTTGTTGTATTTTTCACCGGCTGTTACCAGACCTTGTTGGAACTGGTCCTGGATCTCAGCAACTTCAGCTTCAGCAGCACCGATAATGTCAACTTTTGCCGCAGGGATGACCATGTCATCAATACCTACAGACACACCTGACAGCATCGCGTAGTGGAAACCGGTGTACATAATTTGGTCGGCCAGAATAACGGTGTTTTTCAGGCCGATACGACGGTATGAACCGTTCAGTAAGCGAGAAATCTGCTTCTTACCCATCGCCTGGTTGATTGAATCAAACGCCAGACCCTGAGGCAGGATTGAATACAGAATTGCACGGCCGACAGTCGTATCACGTACAGATGTTGTGCTGGTGCTGGTACCATCTTCATGGTTAGTCACTTCAGTCAAGCGCACCTTCACGCGGGCATGCAGGCTGGCAACACCAGCACGGAATGCTTTTTCCGCTTCTTTCGGGCTCTTGAACATCATGCCTTCACCTTTGGCATTGATGGCTTCACGGGTCATGTAGTACAGACCCAATACAACGTCCTGAGATGGAACGATGATTGGTTCACCGTTCGCAGGAGACAGTACGTTGTTCGTCGACATCATCAGTGCACGGGCTTCTAACTGCGCTTCCAACGTCAACGGCACGTGAACAGCCATTTGGTCACCGTCGAAGTCGGCGTTATATGCCGCACACACCAATGGGTGCAGCTGGATCGCTTTACCTTCGATCAGGACAGGTTCAAATGCCTGAATACCCAGACGGTGCAGCGTTGGCGCGCGGTTCAGCAATACCGGATGTTCACGGATCACTTCGTCCAGAACGTCCCATACTGCGCCTTCTTCGCGCTCAACCATTTTCTTGGCAGCTTTGATAGTGGTCGCTAAACCACGGGCTTCCAGCTTGCCATAGATGAACGGCTTGAACAGTTCCAGAGCCATTTTCTTCGGCAGACCACACTGGTGCAGACGCAGTGTAGGACCTACGGTAATAACAGAACGACCTGAATAGTCGACGCGCTTACCTAATAAGTTCTGACGGAAACGACCTTGTTTACCTTTGATCATGTCCGCTAAAGACTTCAGCGGACGCTTGTTAGAACCGGTAATAGCACGGCCACGACGGCCGTTGTCTAACAGCGCATCTACAGCTTCCTGCAACATCCGTTTTTCGTTACGGACGATGATGTCTGGAGCAGACAGATCTAACAGACGCTTCAGACGGTTGTTCCGGTTGATCACACGACGGTACAGATCGTTCAGGTCTGAAGTCGCAAAACGACCGCCGTCCAGCGGTACCAGCGGACGTAAATCCGGCGGCAGTACTGGCAGCACTGTCATGATCATCCACTCCGGTTTGTTACCAGAAGTGTGGAATGCTTCCATCAGTTTTAAGCGTTTGCTGATCTTCTTGCGTTTGGTTTCAGAGTTGATGGTTGGCAACTCTTCACGCATTTGCTTAATTTCTGTAGCCAGTTCAATGCCTTTCAACAGATCCAGAATTGCTTCAGCACCCATCTTAGCTTCGAACTCATCGCCGTGCTCTTCCAGCACGTCTAAGTATTCTTCTTCAGTCAGCATCTGACGACGCTCTAAAGAAGTCATACCTGGCTCAGTCACCACGTAGCTTTCGAAATACAGCACGCGCTCGATATCACGCAGCGTCATGTCTAACAGTAAACCGATACGGCTCGGCAGAGACTTCAGGAACCAAATGTGTGCAACCGGGCTTGCCAGTTCAATGTGGCCCATGCGCTCACGGCGCACTTTAGTCAGCGTGACTTCAACTCCACACTTCTCACAAATTACACCACGGTGTTTCAGACGTTTGTACTTACCGCACAGACATTCATAATCTTTTACCGGGCCAAAGATGCGGGCACAAAACAGGCCATCGCGCTCAGGCTTGAAAGTCCGGTAGTTGATGGTTTCTGGCTTTTTCACTTCACCGAAAGACCATGAACGGATCATGTCCGGTGAAGACAGGCCAATGCGGATCACATCGAACTCTTCAGTTTTTGTTTGCTGTTTCAGAAACTTTAATAAGTCTTTCACTTTACTCTCCTGTCAGAGGTTAACCAGTCAGGGGGCGCGATGGCCCCAAATCACTACTCAGCGAATTCCCCCTGCTCGCGCAGGGGGGCCGAGGGTTATTCCTCTTCCAATTCGATGTTGATACCGAGCGAACGGATTTCTTTCATCAATACGTTGAAAGATTCTGGCATGCCTGGTTCCATGCGGTGGTCGCCATCCACGATGTTTTTATAC
>CBFGPY010000431.1:0-3554 GCA_965650755.1 uncultured Chromatiaceae bacterium
TTGCGGCTAGCGGTGGTTATATGATGGCTTGTATTGCCGACAAAATCATTGCGGCGCCTTTTGCTATTCTGGGCTCTATCGGTGTGATTGCGCAGTTGCCCAATTTTAATAAGCTGCTGAAAAAGAATCACATTGAATTTGAACAGTTTACGGCAGGTGAGTTTAAACGCACTGTCACAGTGTTTGGCGAAAACACTGAAAAAGGCCGGGAGAAGTTTCAGCGTGAACTGGAAGAAACCCATGTGCTGTTTAAGCATTTTGTCCAGCGCCACCGCCAGCAATTGGATATTGACGAAGTGGCGACCGGCGAACATTGGTTTGGCTATCAGGCGCTGGAGCTGAAACTGGTTGATGCGCTTGGTACCAGTGATGATTACCTGATCACCCAATTGGCCGACCGTCAAGTGTTTAAAGTGCAATACCGGGTGCGCAAGTCGCTGGCGGAAAAAGCCGGTCTGACTGCAGCAAGCATTGTCAAAAGCAGTCTGCAACACCTGCAGCAACTCACGTTCTGGCGCTAACATGCAGCAGGATTTCTGGCTGCAATGCTGGCAGCAAAATCAGCTGGGCTGGCAGCAGGATGAATCCCATCCGTTGCTGCGCTCAGCTCCTGCTGACTGGCTGAACAGCATGCAAGGCAGCTCGGTAGAGACTGGCATTTTTGTTCCCTTGTGCGGCAAATCGCCGGATTTATTGTATCTGGCACAGCATGCGCCTGTGGTTGGTGCCGAGTTATCTGAGATCGCCTGCCGGGACTTTTTTACCGAAAATCAAATGCCGGTTGTGATCACGCAATCCGATGCGTTTGACCGCTATGCCGCAGCAAATATCATGCTCTGGCAAGGTGATTTTTTTGCACTACAACCGGAACAAGTTGCCAGTTGCCGGCGAGTTTACGACAGGGCTGCGTTGATTGCGTTGCCTGCGCTGATGCGTATCGACTATGCCCGGCAGTTGCACACCTTGATGCCATCAGCGGATCTGTTGTTGTTAAGCCTGGAATACCCAACCGGTGAAAAAGACGGTCCGCCTTTTAGTGTGTCGGCTGAGGAGATAGCCCGGTTGTTTCGCTTTGCCGAAATCACCAAGCTGCAGCAACGTGACCTGACCGGGCAGGGCTTTGCCAAACGCCGTTTTAACACATCGTACCTGACAGAGACCAGTTGGCGGATCCGCTGGTCAACATAACCAGAATAATTTTGCTTCCCGAAAAATTCAAAAGCCGGCAGATGCCGGCTTTTTGTTCTGCGAGATGCTAGTTCTTGCAGTGGTATTGCCCGGGAAGATAGCCGGGCGTTCGTGGTCAGCTCAGCTGGCCGGCTTTGGGGTCGTTATACACAGCTTCATCAAAGCAGTTTTCACTTTTACCGACCAGGCAAGAGACCATGGCGTCACCCGTGATGTTCACCGCGGTGCGCGTCATGTCCAGTAAACGATCCACGCCAATGATCAGGGCGATACCTTCAACCGGCAGATTCACTTGTTGCAGCACCATAGCCAGCATCACCAGACCTACGCCAGGTACACCGGCAGTGCCGATTGAAGCCAAAGTTGCGGTCAGCACGACCAGTAAATAGTCGTTGAAAGTCAGGTCGATACCATAAACCTGAGCAATAAATACGGTGGCAACACCCTGCATGATAGCGGTGCCGTCCATATTAATAGTGGCACCCAAAGGAATAGTGAATGAGGCGACTTTATTATCAACCCCGAGTTTTTGCGTGGTCGTGGTCATATTGCTGGCGATGGTCGCATTGCTGCTGGACGTACTGAAAGCAAACAAGGCTGTTTCTTTCATTTTGCTGAAAAACATCAGCGGGTTCAGGCGTGCTGCAAACGCCAGAAAGGCGCCGTAGACAATAAAGCCATGAAATAACAATACAAAAATCACCAAGGCAAAGTACTTAATCAGGTTGGCCATGTCACCAAGGTCTAAAATGGTGAACTGCTTGGCCATCAGGAAAAACACGCCGTACGGCGAGAAATGCATGACTATACCCACCAGCTTCATCATCGCGGTATTGATATCTTCAAACATCAGCCGTAAACGTTCACCTGCGTCACCGGACAATGCCAGTGCCACACCAAACAATACTGCAAAGACGATAATCTGCAGCATTTCACCTTTGGCCATGGCATCAATCGGGTTGCTTGGGAACATATTGATAAAGACCTGAGCAATACCGGGCGCCTCGCCCGGATTAAAGCTGCTGCTCAGCTGCATATTGACGCCTTCGCCTGGTTTAATCAGGGTGGCGAAGAACACGGCGATAGCAATTGCCAGTGCTGTGGTCAGAATATACAGGCTCATCGACTTACTGCCGATCCGCCCCAGGGTTTTAATGTCTTTTAGCGAACTGGTGCCGCAGATGAGAGATACCAACACCAGTGGTACTACCAGCATTTTTAAGCTGGCGATAAAAATCTGTCCGCCAACATGAAAAAAACCATCGATAAATAAAGCTTTGATTCCAAAGCTAAAAATACCTAAGTCAACAATTCGTTCTGCCTGACCATCCAGCAGAAATTTAAACAGTGTACCGACAAGAATGCCGATTGCCATTGCGACAAGAATTCGCGTGGTCAGATTGTATTTTGTGTTTGTAGTCATCTGGGCACATGGGTTATAACAGAGTTAAGGACGGCGTAATCTAGCAGTTTCTGAACTAAAAGAAAAATTTGTGCTTTAGCCTCGGTTAATTCTCGCAGCCGCACGGGTTAATCGGCTAAGCTAGGTAAAGTCATAAATTCTAATGAAAATAGCCAGCTAGGGAGAGTTTTCATGCGAAACATCCGGCAACTTCTCGTTGCGTTTCTGATGAGTGTTGTAGTCGCTTGTGGTGGGGGGGGAACTCTGGGCAGTGATGGTACACCAACAACGCCCGTCATCACGCTTGCAGCGACAGTAGAACCATCCAACGTATTAACGCAAACATCGAATATCACCATCAAAGTGAAAGTGTCATCAACTACCGGTGTGTTGTCCGGCAAGCTGGTGACTTTTACATTAAGTGATGCCGGGCTTGCCACCTTCAGCAATCAGGCCGGCACAGCACTGACAGATGCATCTGGTGTGGCTAGTATTCAGTTGTTTGTCGGTGCCAAAAGT
Organism: uncultured Chromatiaceae bacterium; assembly: GCA_965650755.1. Classification (GTDB taxonomy): domain Bacteria; phylum Pseudomonadota; class Gammaproteobacteria; order Enterobacterales; family Alteromonadaceae; genus Pararheinheimera. Next base: position 3,110 of record CBFGPY010000431.1, read on the forward strand.
GGCGCCGGTACTGTGACGGCAGCCTTAGATAGTGGCGAAAAGACCTCAATCGGTTTCACCTCTGAGGGCAAACTCGATTCGGCGGATATTCTGACGTTAAGTGCGGATTTAGTTGCCGGCAATAATGGAAATGCCAGCGCTCCATGTGGTGCCAGAGAAGTAAGTCGCGTCTGTCAGCCGCAAGTCAAAGTCAAATTAGTATCGGCGCAAGGCAAGTCGATGCAAAACCGGCAGGTCAAACTGTCCATTCCGGCTACAGACGTTAATAAAGCATCGTTTAGCGGTGGTTCTGCCACTATCACTGTGTCTCTGGATGCCACAGGTCAGGGTACTGCGACGCTGAATGTTGGTACCGAGGCCAATGACGGACGTGTCGAAGTCACAGTTATTGATGCGACAGATGTCAGCCCTGTGTTCACCGGATTTAGTTCAAAAGGCGATTATT
>CBFGPY010000432.1:0-3541 GCA_965650755.1 uncultured Chromatiaceae bacterium
TGGCCATAACTGGCACAACTGGCAGCCATTGCTGGATGATGTGTTGCTGCATTTTTTCCCTCCGGCGACCACCGCAAATAATTAATCGCTTTTAGCGATTATATGTATTCATTTATATCATTTTTTAAATTCAATTGGTGCCCCTAAGCTGATCAGGCAGGAAGAAGCTGACTCAGACAGAGGACAACCCAATGAACAAAAAAACAATCGTCGCGTTAGCGGTTTTAGCCCACTTCAGTAGCAGTTTTGCCGTACAGGCGCAAAACCTGACCAAGGACAATGGTGCGCCGGTCGGCGATAACCAGAACTCTATAACCGCAGGACCCAATGGCAGCACCTTGCTGCAAGACGTGCATTTAATTCAGAAATTACAACGTTTTGCCCGTGAGCGCATTCCAGAGCGGGTGGTGCATGCCCGTGGCACTGGTGCGCATGGCGAATTTATTGTGACCAACGCCATCCCGGATTTAACCATTGCCAGCCTGTTTGCGCAAAGCGGCAAAAAGACCCCGGTGTTTGTGCGTTTTTCCACCGTGATCCACGGCAATCACAGCCCGGAAACGCTGCGCGATCCACGTGGTTTTGCCACCAAGTTTTATACCGACCAGGGCAATTGGGATTTAGTCGGGAACAATCTGCCGGTATTTTTCATCCGCGACGCGATTAAGATCCCGGACATGGTGCATTCACTGAAACCGTCGCCGGTTGACAATATGCAGGACCCGAACCGCGTTTTTGATTTTATGTCACAAGACCCGGCATCGACCCATATGTTGACTCAGGTCTATTCAGACCTCGGTACGCCGGCCAGCTATCGTGAAATGGACGGGTTTGGCGTGCATGCCTTTAAATTCATCAATGCCAAAGGCGACACGACTTATGTGAAGTTCCACTGGAAATCACAGCAAGGCATTAAGAGTCTGAATGCTGACCAGGTCGCCAAGGTGCAAAGCATGGACTTTAACCATCTGACGCGTGATCTCTACAAAGAAATCAATGCCGGCAATTTCCCGAAGTGGGATTTGTATGTGCAGACGTTAAAGCCGGAACAGCTGGACGATTTCAGTTTTAACCCGCTGGACGCGACCAAAGTCTGGCCAGGCGTGGCAGAAGTCAAAGTCGGCACTATGACGCTGAACCGGATGCCGGATAATTTCTTTCAGGAAACCGAACAAGCGGCCTTTGCACCAGCCAATTTAGTGCCGGGCATTGAGCCATCGGAAGACCGTCTGCTGCAGGGCCGGATTTTCAGTTACAGCGATACCCAGATGTATCGCCTCGGTGCTAACCATCAGCAATTGCCAATTAACCGCCCTTTGGTTGCAGTGCATAGCAATAATCAAGACGGCGCGATGAACGATGGCAACACCAAATCAAATGTGAACTACGAGCCGAGCAGCATCGAGCCCAAACCGGCATTGGCCGCTGCCCGCGCTGTGGCCACGCCACTGTCGGGTACTGTGCAGCAGCAAATCATCGCCAAGACTGACAACTTCAGTCAGGCCGGTGAGTTCTACCGCGCGCTGGATAAAACCGCCAAGCAAAACCTGGTGCGCAATCTGGCTGGTGATTTAGGCGCGGTGCGCGACAGCAACACCAAACACAAAATGCTGGCGCATTTTTACAAAGCTGATGTTGATTACGGTACGGCGCTGACCAAAGCGGTCAAGGGCGATATGAAGAAGGTCACAGCACTGGCAGCCACGCTGTAAGTACCACAGGTGCCGGCGTGGGCAGGCATGCCGGTTACCTGATGAGGGTTAAAGTCCTGCGAAGCTCTTTGGCTCCTTCCTGCAAACAAGGTTGAGCTTCGCAGGCATTGATAAGATTCAGGAGGGTAAGGTGATGAAAAGATATCGTCAGATGTTTACAGTGACCCTGGTATTGTTGTTTGCCGACGTTGCGGCAGATCCGCAGCACCCCGCAGAGCAAACGGCGGCGGCTGAGACAAGACCGGCGGTGGTAGCGCCACAGCCCGCTGCGCTGACTGAACTTAGCCAGTATTATTTTGCGGCAGCGCGCAGTGGCGAAACGGCAGTGCTTCGGGAGTTTATTCAGGCCGGATTCCCGGTAGATCTGAAAAATGACGGCAGCTATACCGCATTGATGATCGCCGCTTATCAGGGCCAGGCCAGCGCGGTGGATTTGTTGCTCAAAGCCGGCGCAGACGCCTGTCTCCGTGACAAACGAGGCCATACCGCTTTAATGGGTGCCATGATCAAGGCGGAGTGGGGAATTGCAAAACAGCTTTATGCCATCGATTGCGACAAAGCGAATAGTGCGGCAGCGACAGACGCCATCACTGACAAAAGTCAGATGACGGCGGCGCAGTTTGCCGAGAAGTTTGGCCAAAGTGACAAATTGAAGGCATTGGCGACTCAGTTGCAGGACGCCAGCGCTACAGCGGAATCAACTAACGCAACGATTCAGCCTTAAGCGGCTGAACATTTAGCCGCGAAATGCCGTGACTTTGATTTCGATTTTCCAGGCAGGGTCAGCCAGACGGGCTTCGACTGTGGCTCGGGCCGGCGCCTGACCCGCAGCAACCCAGGCATCCCAGGCCTGATTCATACCTGCGTAATCGGCCATATCGGCCAAATAAATAGTGGCATCGACGATAGCCGCTTTGCTGGCGCCACATTCGGTCAATAAGGCATCAATTTGTGCCAGCACATCGGCGGTTTGGCCCTGAATATCCAGGCTGGTGTCGTTAGGCACCATGCCGGCACAAAAGATAAAACCGCCGGCGATCACGGCCTCGGAATAACGACTTCCTGGTAAAATTCGCTGAATCATCTGGTGTACTCCATTGAAGTTGCGCTGTTGTAACAGGATGAGATCTGCTTGGCAAGCGTTGCTACGTGGCCGGTTTCAGCAACATCTGCAACAACAAAACCCAAAAAACAGGTGCCAGACAGTTGCAACCTGACGTTTGCAATAACAAGATACGTAGTTTTTTGCTCGCTACATGAAGAGTGGATATGACGAACAACACAGTGTCCAAGTTTACCCTGAATAAATGGCTGTTGTTGCTGCTGGCAACACTGGCTTTTAGCATCAGCGGCTATCAGCGCTGGTTACAACAAGACTGGCTGTCTTTGGGGGCAGTGCTCACTGCTTGGTTGATGGTGATTTGGTTGATCCAGCGCCATCGCCGGGAAGATTCCGCGGTATTGGCGGCGGAGATCGCATCGCTACAGGACCAACTGAAGCTGAACGGCAGGACGCTGCACATTGGCAATGAAAGTTGGCCGTTGCAGGCGATCTCACAAGTTGAAATGGGCGTGATTGATCAGCAGCGCGCTTATGTTTATCTGACGATTGAGCACGATGCTCCGTTGCCCGCAGAAAAGCGCCGGTTTTTGATCCCTTATACCGAATATCAGTCCATCCGGCAGCAACTCACTGTGGCATTACCGCAAGCCCGCTGGTTATTACCGCAAGACTAAGCAGGTTGCCCCTTGTCATTATCCACTAATCTGCAGTAAAAAAAGCCCCGCCAAAAGCGGGGCAACGGGTGATGAGAGGTTTCAGCAAACTC
>CBFGPY010000433.1:0-3539 GCA_965650755.1 uncultured Chromatiaceae bacterium
ACCGCAGCAGCAGCGCCAACCTGACTGACAACCGTGTCGAAATTGACGGTGGCAACGATGAGATGAACATCAATAGCTGGGGCATTGGCGGCGAATATATGAGTAACAGCCATGATTTTTATGCGGCATTAGATGTAAATTTCTTAAACGGTGATAACAGCTTCGGCGCCACCGGTAAATTAGGTTTCTTTGTCCAGCAAAACTGGTTAGTGGCGCTTGATATCTACCACACTAATCCGGACAACGAAGGCAGCAGCACAGACTACGGTGTGAGCACCAAAGCCATTCTGCCGGTGATGGATGGTGATCACCTGGTACTGACCGCCAGCTACGCTGATTTTGATGAGGACAATGGTCACGCCTTTGCCGCCGACTATTATATCCGCCCTTACTGGTCTGTTGGTTTGGCGGTGCGCAATGACATGCCGACCATGCAAAACGTGTTTGGTGACAGTGTAGAGCTGCGCTCTGAGTATTTCGTGACGCCACAGCTGGCACTGCGTGGCGCGCTGAGCCGGGTTGATGTCGGTGCTGACGATGAAAACCAGTTTGCAGTTGGCGCCAGCTACCGTTTCTGATTTGTTTACCTGAGTTCCCAAGCTGATTTAGCCCCGCATCGCGGGGCTTTTTTTGGTCATTTGCTCCGCAACTGACCAACTGAAATACAGATCCTGAATCCGTGCAGCTATCCGGTGCAGCCGGGCAAAGGAGTGCGATATCCCTGCAAGTCAGCGCAGCAACTCACTGTTGCCCGCAACAGCGCTTGACAGTATCTGGCCTTGGTCTGTTATGTTGACCCTTCATTTTTTTCAGCAGCTGCGAAGACCCCCTCAGCTACTGTGTTCTGGCAGGATTTTCGATGACGATTCGTGTGATATTCCCTCTGATGTTGCTGTCGGCCGGTGCGCTGGCGGCTGATACTTTACCGCCGCTGTTGCCCTGGCAGGGCAATACTGAAAGCTTGATCCAGCCAAAACACCCCTGGGTCACACCGGCCGAGCTGACCAATCTGACTGAAACACCGGATTACGCTGCCACCGTCAGCTACTTACAAAAACTAGTTGCCAGCAGTGAGTTGCTGCGGATGGAGTCCATTGGTAAAAGCCCGCAGGGCCGCGATATCTGGTTAATCAAGGCCAGTATGCAGCCTGATCTGATTGGTAAAGGCAGTGGTAAAAGTGGCCGGCCAACGTTGTTAGTGCAGGCCGGTATCCACAGCGGTGAAATTGATGGCAAAGACGCAGGGTTAATGCTGCTGCGTGACATAGTTCACGGCGACAAACAACAACTGCTGGCGCAGGTCGATTTATTATTTGTGCCGATTTTGTCCGTTGATGCCCATGAGCGCAAAGGCAAATTCAACCGGATGAACCAGCGGGGGCCGGTGGAACAGGGCTGGCGCAGCACGGCACAAAACCTGAATTTAAACCGCGATTATGCCAAGGTGGACAGCCTGGAAATGCAGGCGGTTCTGCAGGCTATCAACAGCTATCAGCCTGATTTATATATGGATGTGCATGTCACAGACGGCGAAGATTATCAGTACGACATCACTTATGGCTTTAACGAGCCTTTTGCCAGCCAAAGCCCAAATGGTGCCAGCTGGCTGGCCAGCGTGTACCGGCCGGCCATTGATCAGGCGTTAAGCGCGGCCGGGCATATTCCGGGGCCGCTGGTGTTTGCCGTAGATCCAATGGATTTTAGTAAAGGCCTGCAAGGCTCAACCGCTACGCCAAGGTTTTCACAAGGCTACGGCGATGTGCGGCATTTACCCACTATTCTGGTGGAGAACCACAGTTTAAAACCTTACCGGCAACGGGTGCTGGGCACTTATGTGTTGTTGGAGCAGAGTCTGCAGCTGTTGGCACAACAAGGCAAAGCATTGCAGCTGGCGAAAAAAGCCGATGAAAATGCCCGGCCACAGCGGCAGGTTTTACAGTTTAAAGCCGCCGAACAGCCCGACCTTATCCCATTTAAAGGCATTAGTTATGAGATGGCGCAAAGCGACATCACCAATGGGCCTTATGTGAAATGGACAGGCCAGGCGAAAAATTACGACGCTTTGCCGGTGTACTGGGAAAAAGTACCAGCGGTGGAAGTGGAAGTGCCAAAAGCCTATTGGATCCCGCCGCAGTATCAGGATGTGATCAATCGTTTACAACTACACGGTATTGCCATGACCCGACTGGAAAAAGCCGGCAGTCTGGAATTGCAGCAACTGAGCGCCAGCAACGCCGAACTGGCCAGCCGTTCCTTTGAAGGGCGGGTTGGAGTGAAAGCCAGTTTTAATCCGGTCTGGGGCGAATTTGCGCTGCCGGCGGGGACTGTAAGAGTCAGTACCGATCAGCCACTGGGTGCTTTGGCGGTGGCTTTGTTGCAACCAGAAGGGCCGGATTCATTTTTCAGCTGGGGCTTTTTCCATGGCATGTTTGAACGCACGGAATATTTTGAAACCTACGCCATGCTGCCGTGGATTGAGCAGGAACTGAAAACCAATAAAAAACTGGCGGCAGATTTTGCAGCTGCAATAAAAGCCGATGCCAAACTTGCCAAAGACGGTCAGGCGCGGCTCAATTGGTTTTACCAGCGTTCGCCTTTTTATGACCAGACGTACCTGAAATATCCAGTGCTGATTGAGCGTTAATTCTATGTCTTGAAATAACAAAGCCCTGTATCTACAGGGCTTTTTTTATTTCAGCAGTGATCAGTTTTGTGCCGGGGTATTTTCAGCAAAATACTCATGACTGTCGGCGTTTTTCACTGCCTGCGCCGGGTTACTCAATGCCAGCGATTTGGCTGCAGATTGGCCATAAGCAATGTCATCAGTATCAGCGACAACAGTGAAGTGACTGGTTTCATGCACTATTGTGCCGGCCTTGGAGTCAGTGCCGGTATTGGCCGCGGACCAGAATGCATTGCACAAATAAATCTTATACGGCTGATTCGGATAGACATAAGCGTAATAGGAATCGGTACAGCCACAATCAAACTGCAACGGCTGGTTATTCAGCGCACTGTTGATTTTATTAAAGTTATTGTTGACTGTGCTCCAACGGCTGCTGGTATAGCTGCCAAACCAGGTTTTGTAACGCGCCGAATTGGCACGGCTGGCACTTGGGTAAGTCGACAAATAGTTGTAGGAGCCCGAGGCGTAGTTTTTGGCTGACGCAAGCGCTGTCGCAATCGATGTCCGGCGGCTGCTGCTGCAGTTGGCGGCGTAAGAGACTGAGCCTGCCAGCGTGACCAGCGCTGGCCACTCAATATCGCTGGCGGCGCGGGCGTCAACATCAATCTGGCGGTAAATGGCGTCGGATTTCAGTTCAGGCAGCGGGGTATCCACCAGCATTTGCTCGGCCTGCGCCTGTTGCTGTGGCGTCAGCTTCGGCACCACGCCATGCAGCGCCATCGCTTCGACATGATATTGAATTTGATAGTTGCCGCTTGCTGGCAGGTCATAAGCGCCAGTCAGTTCAACCTGATACTGCCGGCTTTCACCGGGCCGCAGGCTGATGTAATCCTGGGCAGAAGGCGCTTGTCGT
>CBFGPY010000434.1:0-3538 GCA_965650755.1 uncultured Chromatiaceae bacterium
GCCATAGCCAGCTTGATGAAGTTGCCGGTGAAAAGTAGTAGCGAAAATCCGGTATAAACGATAGTCACCAAACACATTGAATAAAGTAACGCCAGCCTTTCCAGGCTGGCGTTTTAATTGACGCCGGCTGTGCTGTCTTTTACCGGTTTTGTTGCGGTAGCCGGTTGAGGTGGAACTGCAGACTGATTTGATGGTTGCGCGACAGGCTGCTTTGCGCCGGCAGGTTTTACGTCGATGCTACCACCTTCATCCACTGAGCCCTGCAAAATCGCAATTTCAATCCGGCGGTTCTTGGCCCGGTTTTCAGCCGAATCATTTGGAAAGCGCGGATGCGTATCCCCACGGCCTTGCGCCACCACGCGATGTCCGTCCAGCGCATGATGGTGCAGCATCTGTTCGACCACCGCGACGGCACGCAACGCCGACAGCTGCCAGTTACTGGTGTAAAGCCCTTCAATGTCACTGATACTGTCATCAGTATGCCCCGTCACAGTAACTTCGCCCGGGACTTCTGCCAACACTTTGGTGATATCATTCAGCACCGGCTTAAACTGTGGCTGCAAATTGGCGGAACCGGCCGGGAACAGGCCTTTGTCATTGATGCGGATGATGATTTGCTGCCCGAGCGCTTCAATCTCTACGCGCTTGTTGTCCAGTTGGTTACGCAGCTTCCCCAGCAGTTCATCCTGATCTTTTTGCTGGCTCAATAATGCAGCGGTTTCATCTTTATGCAAATCAATGGGCGCACTGATTTTGGCGTTACCGACATTTAAATCTATTGCTTGTTCCGGTATCGGCGGCGCTTCACTGGCAATAATCTGTGCCGGTGTTTCTTCTTTGGTTTCAACGGCGACGTCTTTTTGTTTGTCCAGAATACCGTTGCCACCTTCTAACACCGGCGAGCCGGAAGGCCTTGAAATCAGCCCAACCTGGCCCATCGAGTCCATAAAAGCTTTCACCATGGCGTTGTATTCAGATTGTTTGGCCATTGCAAAGGAATACAACACTACAAACAGCGCAAACAACAGCGTCATATAGTCGGCGTAAGACACCAGCCAGCGTTCATGATTCTCAGGCGGTTCAGGCTTCTTTGCTTTCTTTGCCACCATGACCTCCGACGTAACCATCCAAACGCGATGCCAGCTGCTGTGGTGATACACCATCGGCAATACTACCAATTGCGACCAATGTCATGTTGTTAAAGTGTTTGATCTCGTGGGCGAATAATTTGATTCTGTTACCAAAAGGCAGGAACATCAGATTGGCAAAAGCCACACCATAAATAGTTGCAACAAATGCGACTGCGATACCGCCACCCAGCTCATCAGGTTTATCCAGCAGCCCCATGGCGTGGATCAGCCCCAGAACTGCGCCGATGATACCCATAGTCGGAGCGTAACCGCCCATGGCTTCATAAAATTTCGCCGTTAATTCAACATCTTCGTACTCAAATTCGATGTCATCTTCGAGGGTTTCGATAATGCGGTCTTTGTCAAAGCCGTCGACCAGCATCGACAAGCCTTTTTTCAGGAAAGGATCTGGCAGGTCGTCAAGTTTCTCTTCCAGCGCCAGAAAACCGCCTTTGCGCGCCAGATTCGCCAGCTCCTGCAGCAGCAAACTGCGTTCAAGCAAGTCCCGCTTTGGCGGCAAAACAAACCAGATAAAGCGTTTCGCAACACCACCGACCACATGAAACGGAAACTGCGTTAAAGCAGCGCCGATAGTGGCGCCAACAACAATCAAAAATGCGGGCAGATTCAGTAAGGCGCCCGGATGGCCGCCTTCGAGCAGATTGCCGCCGATAATACAGGCGAGCGCAACAAAAATTCCGATAAAACTCATGTATTCTCCTGTATTAAAACAGCGGGTTGGTCAGGGGCTCAGGCTCAGATCCGGGTGCGGCTTTTCCCCTTAAACGGGGCTTTACCAGGCTTTTTCTCATGAGTCTTTGGCTTTTCAGCTTGTGGTTTTGCCACCGGCTTTTCGCCTTTTTCACCCAGTTTCTGATTGACCTGGTGTTTACGCACAGCCCGTTTGATCGATGCCATACGGCGACGGCGTTCATCCCGGTCTTCCGGCTTCGCCAGCGATTCCGTTTCCAGTGATAAATGCACCAGTTTACGCAGGTAATTCACGTCTTCCAGACCAAACTCGGTGTAACCACCAGCTGGTAAATGTTTTGGTAACAACAAATCACCATAGCGGATGCGGATCAAGCGATTGACTACAGTGCCCTGCGATTCCCACATCCGGCGCACTTCACGGTTGCGGCCTTCAGTCAGCACTACATTAAACCAACGGTTGACACCTTCGCCACCCATGGCTTTGATTTTTTTGAAGTTGGCTTTGCCGTCTTCCAGTTCAACCCCGGTGCGCAGGCGCTGAATAATGGCGTCGTTCACTTCACCAAAGACCCGCACTGAGTATTCGCGTTCCACTTCAAATTTCGGGTGCATCAAACGGTTAGCCAGTTCGCCATCGGTGGTGAACAACAATAAGCCTGAGGTATTGATATCAAGGCGACCAATCGCAATCCAGCGCGCGCCGCGAATATTCGGCAGGCGGTCAAACACCGTTGGCCGGCCATCCGGGTCAGTGCGGGTACAAATTTCACCTTCCGGTTTGTGATATGCGATGACACGGCAGACCTGCTCTTCTTCCGCCGCCAGTTTGACCGGATGCCCGTCAACGCGTACCAGTTGATTCGGATTGATCCGATCGCCCAAATGCGCCACTTTGCCATCCACCGTCACGCGGCCGGCGCTGATCACAGCCTCCATTTCGCGGCGCGAACCGACACCACTGCGTGCCAGCACTTTTTGTAATTTTTCACTCATATTTGCGACTCCTCAGTCATCGCGACTGTGTGTTCAGTATTTGAATTAAATAATGGTCCAAGCGGAACCAGTTCAGGTAATGGCGGCAGCTGATCAAGCCGTTTCACGCCAAAATAGTCGAGAAATTCTTTCGTGGTGGCATATAAACCCGGCCGCCCCGGTACTTCTTTGTGCCCAACCACCTTCACCCAACCACGGTCGAGTAAGGTGCGCATAATCTGGCTGCTGACCGAGACCCCACGCACTTCTTCAATTTCACCGCGGGTGATCGGCTGACGATAAGCAATCAGTGCCAGCGTCTCCAGCACCGCCCGCGAATAACGCGGCGAGCGCTCCGGCCAGAGCTTTGCAAGATAAGGGCTCCACTGTGGTCGGGTCTGGAACTGCCAGCCACTGGCGGTTTCAACCAGGCCAATACCGCGGCCCTGATAATCCTGTTCGAGGCGATTTAACGCGGCCTGCAGACGTTTTTTACTGAGCTGAAAATCCGCCAGCACCGTCTCCAGCAATTCAGTCTGGCTCAGCGGTTTCTCGCTGACAAATAAACAGGCTTCCAACAGCTGAACCAGCTGATCATCCTGAATTTTTGTCGCCATCAGTGCCCCTCGTAGTCATTGAGTCGGCCGTCGCCTGTTAAGACGCTAAAAAACGGCCGCGCATTATGCCAATTTGAGGTGGATCTGACCATAAGATTCCACCTG
>CBFGPY010000435.1:0-3536 GCA_965650755.1 uncultured Chromatiaceae bacterium
GGAATAAGCCGCCGAGCAAAAAACCGAGGTTGATCCAGCTCCAGCCAAGGCCTGCGTAGCTGTCAAACACTGGTTGCTGCAGCGATTCCGTCACAGTTTTACCGGCGGTTAGATCGTTGCGCAGCGTATCGAGGGCGGTCGCCATGGTTTTGCCGTCGACATCCGCTTTGATTTGCGCCACTGAAAAACCCTGGCAGCTGTAACCGCTGAACACCAGACAAATCGGGTCGGCGCCAGCCACGGCATGATGTTGCAGTTGGGTGGGGGGCAACCAGCTGGTCATTTGTTGTGGGTAAGAAATCAGCAACAAGACATAAGCGGCCATCGCCGGATTAAATAAATTATGCCCGAGACCACCATAGAGCTGCTTCACCACGACAATGGCAAAAGCGGTGCCGAGCACCACAATCCACCAAGGGGCGACGGCTGGAATGGCGATGGCCAATAACAGACCTGTCACCAGCGCACTGTGGTCTTTCAACCGCACCGCCACCGGTTTGCCGCGTAATTTCAGCATGGCGGCTTCGCTGGCCCAGGCAGTCAACACTGCCAAAACGATTTGGATAAGCACGGCATAACCAAAAAAATACACCTGCGCTGCGATACCAGGGATGGCTGCCAGTGCCACTGTGCGCATCAGTGCCGGCGTTTGTGCCAGCGAGTGCTGATGTGGGGAGGAGGCAATACGAAAACTCATGACGGCTGCTCCGGCTCGGTCGGTTTAGATTGTTGACGCGCTTTGGCCCGGGCGATTGCGGCGGCTATTGCGGCTTTTTTGGCGGCGGCCGGGTCGACAGGTACTGCATCAGCCGCGGCTTCCGCTGCTGCTGTTGACGCTGTCGCTGGCGTTACTGGTTCTGCTACGGCCTGGCTTGTCTCTGCCAGCTCTGGAACTGTGGGCCCTGGTGCTACAGAGGACTGTTCCGCCAGCTTTTTCGCCTTAGCACGGGCAATAGCAGCAGCGACTGCGGCTTTACGCGGGTCGGCTTCAACGTCTGGCTGCGCTTCGTAAGCTGCTGGCGCAGGTGCTGCGGGTGTTGTCTCTGCCGGCGTCGGTTCAGGCGACGCTGTTTCGGCCAGCTTTTTCGCTTTGGCGCGCGCAATGGCTGCGGCGACTGCTGCTTTACGCGGGTCGGCTTCCACTTCTGGCTGCACTTCTGGCGCTGCTACTGACGCAGGCTCTGCAGATTCAGGCATGGTTATCTCGGCCTGTTTTTTCGCTTTAGCCCGGGCGATAGCCGCTGCGACTGCTGCAGCCCGTGGATCTGCTGCGGGCGTTTCTGCTGCTACAGCCGGAGTGGCTTCTGCCTGTTCAGCTTTAGCGGCCTGGTAAGCACGGGCTTCGGCTTTTTTCCGCTCGCGTTCGGCGATGATTTGCTCTTTGCTCAGTGCCTCATGCGGTTGTTGTTCCTGACGCTGCTGTGCGGCCAGAATTTGTTGTTTTTGCTGCTCGGCTAACATCGACTGCCGCTGGGCTGCCAACGCCTGATTGCGTTCTGCTCTTTGCTGTTTATCGCGTTCGAGCCGTTCTTTGCGTGCTTCAAAGCGTGCTTTGGCTTGTTCAGCTTTTAATTCTTCCCGCGCCAGCTCACGGATCTCAGCTTTGGCCACCCGGTAATATTGCACCAGTGGAATTTCGCTCGGGCAGACATAAGCACAGGCGCCACATTCAATACAGTCCGCCAGATTGTGAGCTTTTAACTGGTCATAATCTTTGGCTTTGGCATACCACACCAGCTGCTGCGGTAATAACACTGCCGGGCATACTTCAGCGCAGGCGCCACAGCGGATACAGTCCATTTCAGCGCCTGGTGCCGGTAGCTCGTGCCGGGTCGGCGCAATGATACAGTTGGTGGTTTTGACCAGCGGGATTTGCAGCGTTGGTAAGGTAAAGCCCATCATCGGGCCACCCATAATGACCCGTTGTTGCGGCTCAGGGGCAAAGCCACAAGCATCCAATAAAGCACCGACCGGCGTGCCGATCAAAGCGCGGATATTCTGGCTGTGTTGTAGCGTCTGGCCAACCACGGTCACAATCCGCGAAATCAATGGGATATCTTCTTCCACGGCTTGAGCGATGGCAAACACAGTGCCGACGTTTTGCATCACGATGCCGATATCCAGCGGCCGCCGGCCATTCGGTACTTCTTTACTGGTCAGCAGTTTAATCAGCTGCTTTTCACCACCGGACGGGTATTTGGCCGGCACCACGCGAACTAAATAATCGGCTTTACCGCTACAGGCTTGTTGCATGGCGGCGATGGCCAATGGTTTGTCGTCTTCAATACCGATCAGGACTGCTTTGGGATTGAGCAGCTTACACAGGATATCGATACCACGGACGATAGTGCTGGCTTCATGCTGCATCAGTACATCGTCGGCAGTGATATAAGGTTCACATTCAACGGCGTTGATAATGAGGTAATCCACACCAGTGCTGGCGCCGGATTTAATGTGGGTCGGAAAACCGGCGCCGCCCATGCCGGCAATGCCAGCCTGCTGAATACGCGCCAGCAGATGAGGACGTTCCGTGTGCAGGTAATCCAGCGCATGGCGTGGCCGCCATTGTTCCAGGCCATCTGGTTCTAACACCAGCGTTGGTTCAGGTAAGGCTGAAGGGTGAGCCGATGGATAGGCTTCAATCGCCAGCACTTTGCCGGAAGTCGACGCATGCACCGGAATGGCCATGGCATTGTCCGCGGCAGTTAAAGCCTGACCTTTGAGCACGGTATCGCCGGCTTTGACCAGCAGTTTACCGGCCACGCCAATATGCTGACGCAGTGGAATATACAAACGTTCTGGTAATGCGATTTGCCCGATGGCCACCTGACTGGTCAGTTTCTTCCGTGCCGGCGGGTGGATACCGCCGTGAAAATCCCATAACTGACCGGATTTAATTTGTTGAAACAATGAAGGCACTTAATTGCTCTCCACAATAGTGACCGGAATGGCCTGCAAATCCCATTTCCAGCGCTCGGTCGTGACCGCAATCGGCACCATATCAATACAATTGACCGGGCAGGGCTCGACGCACAGATCGCAGCCGGTACATTCGTTGCTGATCACCGTATGCATTTGTTTGGATGCGCCGACAATGGCATCGACCGGGCAGGCCTGAATGCATTTGGTACAGCCGATACAATCATCTTCGCGGATAAACGCGACTCTTTTCACCGCCGGGGTTTGCGCACTGTCGAGTGCCGGCGCGCTGACGCCGAGTAAATCGGCCAGTTTTTTGATGGCGGCGTCGCCACCGGGCGGACATTTGTTGATCGCATCGCCATTGGCGATGGCCTCGGCATAAGGCCGGCAGCCCGGATAACCACATTGGCCACACTGGGTTTGCGGCAGGATATCGTCAATCTGGTCGACCAGCGGGTCAGCCTCGACTTTAAAACGCAGCGCGGCATAACCCAAAATGGCGCCGAAAACTAAAGCCAGCGCGCCAAGCGCCAGCAAGGCAGTGAACATGGACATATCAGGATTTCACCAGGCCGGTAAAGCCCATAAAAGCTAAAGACATCAGGCCCGCTGTC
>CBFGPY010000436.1:0-3534 GCA_965650755.1 uncultured Chromatiaceae bacterium
GCCGATAATCAGATGAGTCTGAACGAAGGTTACGGTGTGATGGTCGGCTTTATTGGCGAAAAAACCAGTCAGGTGAAAATCGCCACTGAATCTTCTAAAGCATTGTTAGCGCAATCTCAGGCATGGTATGAATCGGTTTCCGGGGTGAATCTCGACGAGGAAGCGGCGAATCTGATCAGATTCCAGCAGTCTTATGCCGCAGCTGCGAAGATTATTTCCACATCCCAGACCATTTTTGACACTTTATTGTCCGCGGCGAGGTAGTAACTGATGCGACTTTCATTTAATCAGAAATATCAAATCAACCTGAACGCTATCCTCAATGCGCAAGAAAAGCTGCAAAATGCCAGCGCCAAGCTGGAAAAACAAACCAAGATCCTGAGTCCATCTGACGACCCGGCGGGCTCAGCCCGGGTCGTTGCATTAGACCAACAAATTTCTCAGGTGAGTCAATATCAGAACAACAGTATTTTGCTGAAAAACAGCCTGAGTATTGAGGAAACCGTGCTTGGTAGTTTAAGAACCTCCAGTGATCAGGCTCGTAGTCTGATTGTGTCGTTGGGCAACGGCACTTATTCTCAGCAGGACCGCAGCGCGATAGCCAAGCAACTGGATAACATTAAAAACCAGATGTTCGACCTGATGAATCAAAAGGATGCTAATGGCGGTTATCTGTTTTCCGGTTTTCAGCAGGAAACTCAGCCCTATAGTCTGAATCAGGCCACAGGCCTTTATGAATATAAGGGCGATGAGGGACAAAAAGCACTTCAGGTTTCCCCTACAGTAACTATCCCAAGTAATGACAGCGGCAAAGTGCTGTTTGAAGATGTGAATGCCCGTTATAAAACAACGACGCCAACAGTAGCAGGTGGTCTGACTTCGGGCAGTATCAATGTGCAGAACCAATCCGTCTTTGACGACTTCTACCGGCAGAATTATGACGCTCAGACCGCGGCTAACAATAATTACCGATTGGTTGTAGACGCTGCAAATAACTACGAAATCAGACGAAACGGTGCAAGCTTAACGCCACCGGTTACAGGAACCTATACCTCTGGTCAGGCAGTTAACTTTCAGGGACTGAGCCTGCAAACACAGGGCTCTGGGCCAGGTCAGATGGATTTCACACTGCAGGCGCCAGAGAAAAAGAACATCCTGAACACGTTGCAAGATCTAATTAATTCAATCGAGACTGATCAGGTGTCCGGCCGGCCCCTGAATGATGCGATTGCTGATGCATTAGTGCAACTGGACAATGCTGCGTTAAAAATTGACTCGGGCGTTTCCGGGGTTGGCGGCAGACAGAACGTGTTGGATTCAGTGTTTGAAGGAAACGAAGACCTGCAAATCACCAATAAAGCGTTCCGGGCGCAAATTTATGAAGTTGATTATGCCGAAGCCCTGACTGAATTAACCAAACAGGAAACTGCGCTGCAAGCAGTGCAAAATACCTTTCAGCGCGTCACGAATACCAGTCTTTTTGACTATATCCGCTAAATTACCACTTTTATTGCAAATTATCTCCGATAGCTCTGCCAGTACGCAAATTAAGGCTGGCAGAAAACTGCCGCTGTTATTTCTTGAAAACTCTGCTTTTTAGCAATTTAAAACCTACCGAGCGCGAAATCAGATAGTTTTTGCATAAATACCAGCTAAAACAGGCAATTTATTGCCTTGTTAATAGAAAGTACATTGCCTTGCAGGCCTTTAAAAATAAGGGGGTAGTGCAAAAAATACTCAAGTTTTCCTGGGGGCGGCCGTTACATTAATTAAGCAGGCACAATAAAAAAATAAGCTTGCAAAATATAAAACTCAGGAGAAAAGTATCATGGCCTTATTTGTTAACACCAACGTCTCGTCGCTGAACGCCCAGCGTCAGCTGATTAACTCAGGTAAATCATTAGACACCGCTTTCCAGCGTTTATCTTCTGGTTTACGGATCAACAGTGCAGCTGATGACGCAGCAGGTCTGCAAATCAGTAACCGTCTGACCAGTCAAATCCAAGGTCTGGATCAGGCAATACGCAACGCGAATGATGGTATTTCGCTGGCGCAGGTTGCTGAAGGCGCGATGGATGAAATTACCACAGCGCTGCAACGGATCCGGGTGTTGTCGGTACAATCACAAAACGGTATCAACAGCTCGTCTGACCGGCTGGCGCTGCAAAAAGAAGTATCAGCGCTGAAGGCGGAAATCAGCCGGATCGCTAACACCACGCAGTTTGGTGGCGTGAAGATCCTGGATGGCAAGTACTCATCAACCTTTTTGGTTGGTGCGAATGCCGGTCAAAGCATCAGCGTCAATATCTCACGGGTTGGCGGTGGCTACGGCACGTCAGGGTTGAATCTGTCGAATATTTCGATTGCGACCCTGGCAGGCGCTTCAACAGCTTTAACCGCGATTGACAGTGCCATCAATGCGATTGATGCCAAACGGGCAGACTTGGGTGCGATACAGAACCGCTTCCAGTCAACAATCCGTAACTTATCGAATATCGTCGAAAACGTGTCATCAGCGCGCAGCCGCATTCGCGACACCGATTTCGCGAAAGAAACAGCAGAATTAACCCGCGCCCAGATTTTACAACAAGCCAGCACAACTATTCTGGCACAGTCGAATCAGCGGCCACAATCAGCTTTATCCTTATTGCAAGGCTAATAAAAATAAATAGAATACTTTAACGGTTTGATACAACTCCTGAGCTTTTTGCTCATTGGCCATACATTATTGTGTGGCCTTTTTTATTTTTATTTATTTGATATTGTTTTATTCCGTGGGATTTTAATAAAATAATCTAAAGAATATTGTTCTTCTTCCGATATATATAATGAGTGAGTTAAATAATATAAAGATGTCTCGCGTCATTAAACATAAGTTCAGGAGAAAGAACCATGGCATTATTTGTCAACACCAACGTATCGGCATTAAACGCCCAACGTCAACTTATTAACTCTGGCAAGAACCTTGATGTTTCTTTCCAGCGCTTATCATCTGGTTTCCGCATCAACAGTGCGGCTGATGACGCAGCAGGTCTGCAAATCAGTAACCGGTTAACCAGCCAAATACAGGGCCTGGACCAGGCCATCCGAAATGCAAATGACGGGATTTCACTATCGCAGGTTGCCGAAGGTGCGATGGATGAAATTACCACAGCCTTGCAGCGTATTCGCGTGCTGTCAGTGCAATCGCAAAATGGTATCAACAGTTCTGGTGACCGTCTTGCCCTGCAAAAAGAAGTCTCTGCCTTAAAAACAGAGATCAGCCGGATTGCAACCACGACTCAGTTTGGTGGCGTAAAACTATTGGACGGCAAATATTCCTCCACATTCCTGGTGGGGGCCAATGCAGGTCAGAACATCAGCGTGAACATTTCACGTACCGGTGGTGGTTATGGCACTTCAGGCCTGAACCTGGCGAACTTGTCCATTGCGACGCTGGCCGGTGCTTCAGCAGCACTGACTTCGATTGACAGTGCTATCACCATTATCGACTCCAAAAGGGCTGACCTCGGTGCAATTCAGAACCGGTTCCAG
>CBFGPY010000437.1:0-3529 GCA_965650755.1 uncultured Chromatiaceae bacterium
TGTAACAAGTACTGATACAAAGCGCGATATTTACCGATCGGATAACGATGGCGCTCCGGCAAAACTAAATCACTGTAACACTCGTGGTACACCAGCGGCAGCATCAGGATTTGCGGCCTCGCTGTTCATACCACTGGATTTCGGCTTCCAGTGCACTGATGGCTTTGCGACAGCGGCCAAGCCTTGCATGCAAAGCGAGCTGCACTGCCGGCGGTTGTTGCTGCTGCGCCGATTCCTGCACCATGTCCTGCAGCCGGCGTTCAAAACCGCGGTACTCAGCAAGCTGCTGATGCATCGCCAGGGCTGTGCCGCCGAGCTGCGCCAGCAACTGGCCGGCCTGATGGCGGTTGCTGGTGTCAGGTGGTGTTTTGCTGCGTGTGGTACGCCATTTCGGTGCCTGTTCTTTTTGCCGCACGTCCTGGCTGGCAAAGGCTTGCATCAGCGCCTGCAACTGCGCAGCCAGTTTTTCACACAGCAGTTGCTGTGATTGCATAACCTGAGGTTTGCCCTCGTAGGATTTGATGCGCTGGCACAGCTGCATACTTTCCTGTACATAATCAAGCAGGTGACGGGAACGGGTCTGAAACAGCGCGGTCGCAAAATAGTCCCGTTGTTGCCAGTCCGGCAATTGTTGGTCCAGCTTGCCTGCACGTGCAGCCAATGTCAGCAGTTGCTGTTCAAGTTGCTGCAGCAGCTGTTGCGTCGACATCAGGCGGCACTCCATTGTTGCCACAACAAACGGGAAGCAATCGCCATCACCATCAGAATAAACAACGGTTTGATGAGTTTGCTGCCAAAACGGATTGCCGTGTGTGCACCGAAATAAGAACCAGCCATCATACAAATGCCCATCGCCAGACCCAACTGATAATGGATATGCCCGAGCAGACCAAAGGTCACTAATGCTACGCCGTTAGAGATAAAGTTCATGGTACGTGCCAGGCCACTGGTCAGCAGCAGGTTAATTTTATACAGCGCCATACTAGACACCATCCAAAACGAACCGGTGCCCGGCCCGGCAACGCCATCGTAAAAACCCAGCACAAAACCTTGTATCCGTTGCGTCCAGATGTGTTTTTGGCTTTGAACCGGTAGCTGCTGCTGGTCATCATGCGGCACTTTGGCGAATAAACTGTACACAGCAGCCAGCAAAATCACTGCCGGTAATACTTTTTCCAAGGCGCTTTTACTGATTTGGTCGACCACCAGCACACCGATACAGGCACCAACAGCAGTGGCCAGCAACGCATGGCGCCAGAAATAAGGGTCAAACAGTTTTTTTCTGTAATAAGTGTAGGAAGCAGTGACAGAGCCAAATGTCGCCGCCAGTTTGTTGGTGCCCAGCACCAGATGGGGCGGCAGTCCGGCGGTGAGCAGTGCAGGGACAGTCAACAAACCACCGCCACCGGCGATGGCATCAATAAAACCTGCAGCAAAAGCAACGGCGCACAACAACGCGAGTGTGACCGGGTCGAGCAGTACTTCCATAATGATTAATCTATTTGACGTTGAAAGGGCGGCAGGGCATTGAGCATCGCGCTGCCATAAGACTTCGTGACCAGCCGCCGGTCAAGAATAACGATGCGGCCCTGATCCTGTTCCTGCCGCAGCAGTCTACCACAGGCCTGGACCAGTTTGCGTGCAGTGGCTGGTACTGTCAGCGTCAAAAAGGCGTTGCCACCGCGTTTGGTGATGGCTTCCGCCATTGCTTCTTCAAAGGGAGAAGTCGGCACAGCAAAGGGCAGTTTAGTGATCACCAGGTTTGTCAGTAACTTACCGGGCAAATCCAGCCCTTCAGAAAAACTCTGGGTACCAAACAAAATGCTGCCATTACCACCGTCGATTTTACTTTTGTGCAAATCCAGTAATGCTTGCCGGCTGGCTTCACCCTGCACCAGCAAACTATGGCCTTGTTGTCGCAGCGCCGCGGCGACCTGCTCCATTTGCCAGTATGAGGCAAATAACACCAAATTGCCCTCGGCGGGCCTGATGAAGTCCGTCAAGCGCCGGCACAGTTCATCGGTAAATTTGTCGTCAGTCGGTTCAGTCTCAAGCCGGGGTATATGAATAAGGCCACGTTCGCGATAGGCAAAAGGTGAGGTCACTTCAAGCCGGCGCAAACCCGGGTGTTCGGTCAGGCCTAAATCGCGGCTGATATGATCAAAACTACCCAGCGTTTTTAACGTCGCTGAACAGAGCAATACCGCATGAGCCTGACTGAACAACAAGTCTTCCAACTGAAAACTGACCGATAACGGACTGGCATGGCCGGAAATATGCGGGCCATCCGCTTCCAGCCAACGGGCCTGACTGACATGTTGCTGGCTTTGTGACCAGCAGGCCCATAACTGCGCCTGACTGCTAAATTTCTGTTGCAACTGACTGAGTTCCTGCTGCAGGCCTGCCAGTTGCGTGGTGCTAAGTTTGCCATCGTTCGCGCTTTCCAGCAGCAGCTGAAACAGTTTATCGATACATAGCAGGACTTTTTGACTGCTGTCACGCAGCGGCTCGCTCTGGCGTTGTAGCAGTTCAGGCAACACTGCATCAGCGAAACGCACATGCCCTTCGCCTTTACTGTGCTGGCGGAATAGCTCAGCGATTTGGCGCTGCACCGGCTGAAACTGGCTGAAAAACTCATCAGTCGCATCGGCCAGCCTTAATAATTCGCTGATCGCTGCATGTTGTGACAAAGCTTTATTCAGTAGTTGTTTCAGCTTTTGCACTTTGTCCTGCCACAGGCTCGCCTCGCTGGTGAGCAGGGCACGGGCAGAAAAATAGTCGCGACCGACATCAGCCAGATGGTGCGCTTCATCAATGACATAAATGCAGTCTTCCGGTGGCGGCAATACGCTGCTGCCGGCGTCTAAGTCCGCCAGCAACAGCGCATGATTGACGACCAGCACCTGACTGTCGTCAATTTCTGCCCTGGCAAGATGGAAAGGGCAGTTACGATGCGCGGCATGTTGGCGCGGACAATGATAGGCATCCGCCTGGATCAGCTGCCAGCTGGTCTCCGGTAATGCTTCCGGCAGAGAATCGCGATCGCCCAGCCATTGACGGCTTTTCCATTGTTCTTGCATGGCTGAAAATTGGCTGAGCTGTGCCTGGGCAAACAACTCGGGTTGCTGAATTTGCTGGGCAAGACGCTGGATACAGGCATAACGCTGGCGACCTTTGACCAGACTAAATTGAAAGTCGAGCCCGCTATGGGTCTGAAAAAAGGGTAAATCTTTAGTGACCAGCTGTTCCTGCAACGCCACTGTGGCTGTCGCAATCACCAGCGTCTTCTTCTGCGCCAGTGCTAGCGGAATTGCCGCCATCAGGTAGGCCAGCGATTTGCCAGTGCCAGTGCCGGCCTCAACAAGACCAATCCGGTCATAACTGTGATAACTGCCGGCAACGATGTTCGCCATCTCAGCCACCAGCTGATTTTGCCCGGGCCGCGGCTGATAGCCGGGCAAATTTGTTTTCATTTGTTGGTGAATAGCCCGGATTTGGGATTTTAGCGCATCGCTTAGCATCTGAAGAT
>CBFGPY010000438.1:0-3512 GCA_965650755.1 uncultured Chromatiaceae bacterium
GATAACCTGACGCTGTTCGCTCAGGCGGTGAGTTTAGGCGATTTAGAAAGCCTGGCCTGCCACCCCGCCAGCACCACCCACGCGGCGATGACACCGGAAGACCGCGCCCGCGCCAATGTCACGGACAAGCTGGTGCGTTTAAGTATCGGTGTCGAAGATATCGAAGACTTGCTGGCGGATTTAACCCAGGCACTGGCGAAGGTCTGACGACTGTCCTAGGGGCTGTTGATGTTTGGTGTTTGTTTTTGCAGCAGTTTGGCAACTTTTTATGCAAGGCAGTGCGAGAGCCGTGTAGTTATTCTACACAAACGAGCACTAACGCCGCAGAAAGAGCTGCCAAACGCTGCCCGAAGGGTTCGTTTGGTGGCGCTTTGGGCTTTGTCACTCGTTGCTCACATAGAATGACTATGCCACGCGCCTCGTTTCGTGCCCAAAACGACACAAACTCGAACAAAACTTAATCACCAAACATCAACAGCCCCTAGAGCACCATATAGTGTAAATCATTGGTTCCAATGACAGACCGGGCGCCCGCCCGGTCTTTTTTTACCCTGTAGTCACATTTTCCACAATGCCCGACTGATCAGATTTGCTTTCACCAGCCTGCAAGCCAATACTGGCAGGGCTCAACGGGCCCATAATAAAAACTCAGGAACCATTATGAAAACATCTTTCCAACCTACACTCATCGCAGTGTTGGTTACCGGCGCTTTGCTCGGTTGCCAGCCTGCCAGTAAACCAGCAGAATCAACCACTGTCGCACCGGCACCAGCTGCTGCGCCAACGGCGGAAGAAGCCAAAGCTTTTGTGGCGAAAGCTTCGGAGCAAACCCGTCAGTTATTGCTCGAGGTCAACCGCGCCGACTGGATCGCCAATACCTATATCACCGAAGACACTGAAGCACTGTCGGCCGATTACAACAAAAAGCTGACCGAAGCTGTGGTGGCCCTTGCCAACGAAGCGGCGCGCTTTAATGACACGCAGGTCGATGCCGACACGCGCCGCCAGCTGGATAAACTGAAACTGGCCCTGACATTGGCCGCACCAAAAGATCCGGCAAAAACTGAAGAACTGGCTGGCATTGTCGCCAAACTGAATGCCATGTACGGCAAAGGCAAATACACCAACGCAGCCGGCAAAGAAATGGCGCTGGGTGAGATGTCCACGGTGATGGCCAGTTCACGCAGTTATGACGAACAGCTGGAAATGTGGAAAGGCTGGCACGACACCGCTGCGCCAATGAAACCGCTCTATGTGCGCCAGGTAGAACTTGCCAACGAAGGTGCCCGTGAGCTGGGGTATGCCGATACCGGCGCGATGTGGCGCTCCAAATATGATATGAACGCCGACGCTTTTGCTGCTGAACTGGACAAACAATGGGGCGCCGTCAAGCCGCTGTATCAGGCGCTGCATTGCCATGTCCGCGCTAAACTCGGCGAAAAATATGGCACCGATAAAGTGCCGCAGGACAAACCAATCCCGGCACACCTGCTCGGCAATATGTGGGCGCAGAGCTGGGGCAATATTTACGATTTAGTCGCGCCGGAAAACTCAGATCCGGGTTACGACGTGACCAAACTGCTGGCAGCCAAAGGCTACGACGAGCTGAAAATGGTCAAAGGCGCTGAAGGCTTCTTTACCTCATTAGGTTTTGCGCCGCTGCCGGAAACCTTCTGGAGCCGCTCGCAGTTCACCAAGCCGCGGGATCGCGATGTGATTTGCCATGCATCAGCCTGGGATTTAGACGCCAAAGACGATTTACGCATCAAGATGTGTATCGAAAAAACCGGCGAAGAATTTGCGGTGATCCACCATGAACTGGGGCACAACTTCTATCAACGCGCCTACAAACATCAGCCGGTATTTTATCAGGACAGCGCCAACGACGGTTTCCATGAAGCCATTGGCGATACCATCGCTTTATCGGTCACGCCAAAATATCTGCAGCAAATTGGCCTGCTGGAGCAAGTGCCGGACGAATCCAAAGACATTGGCCTGTTAATGAAAATGGCGCTGGATAAAGTGGCGTTTCTGCCCTTTGGTTTGTTAGTGGACCAGTGGCGCTGGCAGGTGTTTTCCGGTCAGGTGAAACCGGAGCAATATAACGACGCCTGGTGGAAGTTAAGGGAGAAATATCAGGGTGTGTCTGCACCAGTGGCCCGCACTGAAGCCGACTTTGACGCCGGCGCTAAGTTCCACGTGCCGGCCAATACGCCTTATACCCGTTATTTCCTCGCGCATATTCTGCAGTTCCAGTTCCACAAAGCACTGTGTGAAATTGCCAAAGATGCCGGCCCTATCCACCGCTGTTCCATTTATAACAGCAAAGAAGCCGGTACTGCGCTGAACGCCATGTTGGAAATGGGCGCCAGCAAACCCTGGCAGGACGCTTTAGCAACCCTGACCGGTAAACCGGAAATGGATGCTTCGGCCATTCAGGCTTATTTTGCGCCGCTGCAGGCATACCTGGACGAGCAAAACAAAGGCCGCCAGTGTGGCTGGTAAATTGCGTTGATTCAGAACTAAAGACAAAGGGCAGCGCCGGCTGCCCTTTGCTTTTTTCACCGATGTTTAGGCCATCAGACAAGCATTCAGCCAGCGCAACGCCAGGTCCAGGGTTTCCAGACGTTGCTGCAGGGCCGTTCAGAATTTACTGTCGAGCTGCTTTTGTAACTCCTGTAGCTGTGCTTTGCTGAACTTGCCTTTGGCCAGCAGCTTTTTAATCAGCTCAAACTCGTGGCCTTCACCGGCCACCATCTTATGCATCACCACTTTGTCGGTGATCACTTTGACATCCACATCGAGGTCATCACCATCTAAGGTTTTCACCAGTACCTGAGGCCCATCCGGTGTGTTGGCTTGCATGTGTTCGACTATTTTGCGGATTTTATCGCGTTTTTCTGCCGGCAGTTCCGCCAGCGCTTTATCCAGTTCGGCCGGGCTTTGGCTGCTGTCCCATTTAAAGGTTTTGCCGTCAGCGTCATTCAGCACCAGGACCTTCGTTTGTTTTTTCTCCGTGGTTTTTTCGGCTTGCTCAGGATCGGCGGCACCGGCCTGCGCACAGGCCGTCAGTGACAACAACAGCAGCGGGAACAGTATCTTCGGTAACACTTTCGGTAAAAACTGGCCAGATTTTTTCATCGTTTCACTCCTTGGGATTTAGAGTCCGGCTGCGGACTCTGACCCTTCGTTATAGGAAGTTTGGTGCCAAAGTTTTTATTGTTCATTTTCATATACTTAAAATTTGAAGCTTGCGAAGCGCTGGAAAATATCCCGAAATGAGGAGGTCAAAGTGCTGATTTGCGCCACCAGTGGTGGCAGGCGCTGACATCTTTTTATAAAAATGTTTTATTTCAGCATGTTAATCAGTGAAAACGCACAACGGTACTGGCATCGAATTTGCCATTAGATCGCAACAGCGGCCTGCTCCGGGCCGCAGCAACAGGAATATCCATGTCATTCAGTTTGCCTAAAGCCCTGATCCTCGGCGTTTGTAGTCTGTTTGTGTTGAT
>CBFGPY010000439.1:0-3497 GCA_965650755.1 uncultured Chromatiaceae bacterium
CCGCACCCATTGTTGCCGGCCAACATCGTAAATGTCTGCATCAAAAGTCAGTTCGTTGCTTGCCGGGTCCCAGCCGTTTGCCGCCATTAATGCAGTTTTCAGCTGATATTTCTGCATAAAAGCGACAAAAAAAGCACGGGACTTCATCAGTTCCAATGCAACGACTGATTTTTTCTCGCCACCACCGCCCAGACTGATGCCAGCCAGTGAACTGACACTGCCTAAAGCCCCCGATAAACCACCCATTTTGCCTGTGGTCTCAGTCGGGATCAGAATCGCCTGTGACTTGTACTGATTCGGTAATGTCAGCACATATGCCACTGTGGCGCCTACCGACACTATCAGCCACAGCAGGCCCCACCACTTGTACCGGTTTAAACTCTTAACCAGTAATGACAATGCGACCTGGTCCGATTTTATATCTGAATTCTGCACAGCGAAGCCCGGTGTTAATTCGAAACGTTATTGATGGCAGCCAGAGCAACAATACTCTGCGAGATAATAGTCGTCACTTTACTCCACAACGACAGGCTTGAGCTGTAATCGGTATCGAGCGGCACCACTATAGTATCACCTGGTTGTAATGTTGAACTACTGACACTAAACCATGCATTGCCATCCGGCACAAACACCGACCCATCTGCTCTGATGACATAAACCCGTTCATCGTCGGCGCGTTTGCGGAATCCACCGGCCAACTGCAGGTAGTCTTGCACTGACATACCAGCTTTGAACCTGTGGCTGGATGCATGCTGAACCTCGCCGACTACAGCAACTGTCGTTTGATGGTAAGGCACATAAAGCTCATCACCCTCTTCCACCAGCAAATCAAATTCTGGGTCAGCTTTTAATACCTGCTCTAGGTCAATAACCAAACGACCTATAGGTTTTGCTTTTTCAATCTCAGCAATCATCATGATTGCATCTTCAGGTTTGGTTTGCATGCCTTCAGATTCAGCACTTAAATTCTTTGCGGCGATATCAGAACGCAGCTGCTGCATCAGTTTGCTGAGCTGCATACTTTCCTGCTCTCTGATCTGCTTACGGGTGAATACAGTGCCTTGCGGGAATGCGTCTTTGGTCAGTCCGCCGGCGCGGGCCAACACTTGCGACAGTTTTTCACCGCGCTGGATACTGTATTTACCGGGAAACTTCACTTGTCCGGTAAGCGTTACTGCACGATCAGTATTCCAGTCCGGCACTGAGAAAACCATCAGCCGGTCACGGCTTTTCAGCTCTGTGGTACTGGTACCTTGCAGCACATCAACCAAGTTGACTGTGAGGTGCTGAATTGCCAAACCAGCCTGATGTTGGTTTTGACTGACTGAACGGGTCAGTTCTGCCCGCTCCAGATACGCATTGTCGGTGAGACCACCAGCCGCATTTAATAAACCGGCAACGCCAGCATTTTCTGTCAGTGGATATTCGCCCGGAATCTTCACTTCGCCGTCAACCGTCACAATTTTACTGGCGGCATCAAAGCGCGCTTGCTGGCGCAATTTGTTTAACAACGGATACAACAATTCGGTGCGGGTCAGATGGGCCGACAACTTTAATACCTCGGGGTCGGTATAAACGTTGTTTAAAAACTCCGCTAACAGCGCCTTCAGGTACGCTTTATGTTGAAAATTCTGAGGTAATACCGGCACTTCAGGTTTAACGCCAGGTCTTGCTTCAGCCACTTCGACCTTTTCAGTTAAAGCGGCAAAAGCCTGGTTCGTGATGGCTGCAACGTCAACCACAAATGGTTTTGGCGCCTTTTCATCGAGTACCGGTTCAGTTTTTGCGAAAAGTTTCTCTTCCGGGTATTGCTTCAGCAGTTTTTCGTAGAGGAATTTATCGAGTTCGGTGCGCTGGTAGCTCTGCTCACCGTGGTGAAACACCAGAACCAGGTCACGCGCCTGCAACTCGAGATTTTCAGCGCTGTTTGGTTCGTTGATGGCTTTCCCCAGATTAAACTGATGCACACTGACCTGTCCGCCCAGAGTTTCTTCGCGCACAATCAGTGCGAAGTCCAAATCAACGGTCAGATGCAAATCTGACCATAGTGAAGTTAATAAGTCATTAACCCGGATCCCTGGTGACCAGGCATACTGGCCTGGGCGAACGACAGCACCGGCAACAGTCACAACATGCTTGACCCTTTTAGAAGTCTGTCCAATCCGAATTACATCGCCATTACGCGCTAACACATGACTTTGCGACTTTGCAGTTAAATCAATGTTGAGCAGTTCCCGCACATTATCATCGTTAAATCTTTCGACTACGACTTTACGTGGGAAAGCGCCGGCTTTGCTTCCGCCAGCCATTTTGACTACATCAGCAACAGTTTCGCTGGCTAAAACTTCATAAATCGCCGGCCTTTGCACTTCACCATTGATCTCAACTGCCGATTGCATCGGAGAAATAAACACTACATCGCCGTGTTTCAGATAAACATCGCGGCTGGCATCGCCCTGCATCAACAGTTTGTACAGGTCGAAATTTGCGATTTCAGTGCCGGCCCGCTTGACCTTGATTTCACGCAACGAGCCAATGTCACTGACACCACCGGCAACAAACAAAGCCTGGGTTAAAGTCGACAATGCCGATACTGTGTAACTGCCCGGGAATTTCGCCTCGCCCACTATCATCACATTAATAGTGCGCAATTTGCCCATGCTGACCGCGACGTCAACGCCGATATTCTGCTCCTTTACCCGCGCCGCAATCAGATCTTTTGCTTTAGCAAAATTCAAACCTGCGACATTAAAGGGGGCAAACCCCGGAATAGCCAGGCTGCCGTCCCGCGCTACTTTGACCTTCTCTTCGGCATTCTGTTTGCCGAATATCTGGATCAATAATTCATCATCAGCACCGAGCTGATAGGAATCAGGTACCGGAATATTACCAACAGGCGCAAATGTGCTAATCGTCGGATCAAACATGCTCATGCCAAAGCGTACAGGTTTTTTGCTGTCTTCGGCCTGCTCTTTCTTTTTCTTGATTTCTTCCAGTTGCTCGGGCGTTTTTAGCTGCTCGAGCTGCACCTGGCTGTCTTTTTCACCAGTGTCAGTTTCTTCAGCGGGAGTTTGCTGTTCCAGCTTATCGAGATCAAAGCCATACTGCTTGGCAATACGTTGTTGCTCAGATTTTGGCAGTTTTTTCAGTTGGTCCATCATCGCTGGGGAAGGTGTGACAGCCAGCGCTGCTGTACTCAAGGTAAACAGAGCGAAAAATGCACATAGTCTCAGAACTAACCTATTCACTGGATAACCTCACTGCGATCTATTCAGTTAAAAACACGATACCAGACTGAATATCAGCGCTGTTTATATCTTAAAGAAATGAAAATTAACATTTACTAATGCTGCAAGTACCAGGGCATGGCGACTTTTAAGCCCTGCCAGATGGTATGGCTCGGCGAATACCCCAACACATTACGGGCCTTTGACACATCAGCCTGTGAATGCCGGACATCACCGGCTCGGAACGCCTGATAAACCGGTGCCGACGTG
>CBFGPY010000440.1:0-3491 GCA_965650755.1 uncultured Chromatiaceae bacterium
GTTATTATCAGGGCGACACCCAACGGATTTCACCGGAAGCGCCGGTCCCGGTAGTACGCGTCAGCAAAATCGAAGATAAAGCCGGTGGCGCCGCCAACGTGGCGCGCAATATTGCCCATCTGGATGCCAAAGTGGGTTTATTGGGCCTCATCGGCAGCGACGACAACGGCGACAGCCTGAAACAAATTCTGGCGGCTGATGGTATCCGCTCCGAATTATTGGCACAGTCTGAACAACCGACTATCGCCAAAATGCGGGTGATTTCGCGCCATCAGCAAGTTGTGCGGCTGGATATCGAACAAAATTTCAGTCGTCAGCAGGCCGAGGCCCTGGCGGATAAAGTCACGGCTTTATTGCCGGATTATGATTATGTGCTGGTGTCGGACTATGCCAAAGGATCCTTGGCTGCGGTCGGGCGCATTATCGGCAGCGCCAAAGCTGCCGGAAAATTTGTGCTGGTCGACCCAAAACAAGCCGACTTAGCCGTCTATCGCGGTGCCGATATCATCACGCCGAATCTGTCAGAATTCCGCCTTGCCGGTGGTGATACCAGCTCGGAAGCGGCGATGTTCGCATCCGCCCGTGCCATGCTGGAGCGCTGCGGCATCGCGGCGATGCTGCTGACCCGCTCCGAACAGGGCATGACGCTCATTACCGCAAACGAGCAGCACCATTTCCCGGCGCAGGTACGGGAAGTCAGTGACGTCACAGGTGCCGGTGACACTGTGATTGCAACGCTCGCCGTGATGCTCGGCGCTGGCATGGCGCTGCCGCAGGCAGTGGAGATGGCCAATCTTGCCGCGGGCCTGGTCGTTGCCAAGTTAGGCGCTGCGACTGTGTCACCACAGGAACTGGCGGCGAAACTCAATTCACACTTATTCTCACAAGGCGATGTCTATCTGACGCCTTTTGATAAAGCACTACAACACATTGAATTTGCCCGACAAAATGGTGAGCGCATCGTCTTTACCAATGGCTGCTTTGATATTCTGCATGCCGGCCATGTGCGTTATCTGGCGCAGGCCAAAGCACAAGGCGACCGTTTAGTGGTGGGCTTAAATTCAGACGCGTCAATTAAACGCCTCAAAGGTGAAAGCCGGCCGGTGAATCCACTGGATGAACGCGCCACAGTGCTGGCAAGCTTAGCTTCCGTTGACTGGGTGCTGCCGTTTGGTGACGACCCAAGCGAGCAGGACACACCGCTGCAGCTTATCCTGAAGGTGAAACCGGACGTACTGGTCAAAGGCGGCGATTACAGCATCGACACCATCGTCGGCGCGCGTGAAGTACTGGCGGCTGGCGGTGAAGTCAAAGTACTGCAGTTTGTAGACGGCTGTTCTACCAGCGCTATTATCAAAAAAATCAAAGGGTAAGCGTTGATGTCCGGGCAAAACATGGCGGCGGCCACGCTGAACTCCATCTGTATTCTGCGGTTGTCTGCCATCGGCGATGTCTGTCACGCCGTCGCTGCAGTGCAGGCCATTCAGCGCTATTACCCCCAAGCGAAAATCAGCTGGATCATCGGCAAAGTCGAAGCCATGCTGCTGAAAGACCTGCCGGGTGTTGAGCTGATTGTGTTTGATAAAAAGCTCGGACTTGGTGCTTACAGTGATTTACGCCGCAAACTGAAAGGTCAGCAGTTTGATGTGTTGTTGCATATGCAGGTGGCGCTGCGTGCTAACTTCGCATCGCTGTTTATTCCGGCCCGGCGCAAAATTGGCTTTGACTGGTCGCGCGCCAAAGAGCTGCATGCGCTTTTTATGCGTGAACGCATAGCACCGCAGCAACAGCCCCATGTGTTAGATGGTTTTGCCGGTTTTGCCCGTCATCTCGGTATACCGTTTTTACAAAACCCGCAGGATAAACCGCAGTGGCAGATGCCTATTACCGATGAACACCGTGACTGGGCCAAAGCCCAGCTCAGCAGCGCTACTTCGCGCCATCTGGTGATTTGCCCGGCCGCTTCCAAAGCTGAACGCAACTGGCTGCCAGTACGTTATGCCGCTATTGCCGATTATGCCGCGACCCAAGGTTTTAGTGTTTATCTCTGTGGTGGCCCTACCGCGATGGAGCAGCAACTAGCCAGCGACATCAAAGCGCAGGCGCAAACTGAACTCATTGATTTAGTTGGAAAAACCAACCTAAAACAACTGTTGGCGCTGCTGGAGCAAGCATCCGTAGTACTGGCGCCGGATACCGGCCCGGCGCATATGGCGGTGACAGTGGGCACGCCGGTGATTGGTTTGTACGGTCACAGTAACCCAGGCCGTACCGGGCCTTATTTGTATCGCCACTATGTTGTAGACGCTTATCACGAAGAGCTGAAAGCGCAGACTGGCAAAACCGCTGCCGACTTGCCCTGGGGTATTCGGGTGAAAGGTGGTCAAATTATGGAAAAAATCAGCGTGGACGCTGTGAAAAAGATGCTGGATAAACTGATCCGCCAGGAAGGACTCTGATGAACTTAAGTACTGTGACCACATTACGCAAAGCCGCATTTCTCGACCGTGACGGCGTCATTAACATCGACCACGGCTACACCTTTAAACCTGAGCATTTTGATTTTATTGACGGTGTATTTGACGCCTGCCGCCATCTGCAAAACCTCGGTTATTTGCTGATTGTCGTCACCAACCAATCCGGCATTGCCCGCGGTTATTACAACGAGCAGGATTTCGCCGTGTTAACCAGCTGGATGAAACAGCAATTTGCCGCGCACGGCGTCAAAATCGACGGGGTTTATTATTGCCCGCACCATCTGGAAAAAGGCCAGGTGCCGTACAACATCGACTGCGACTGCCGCAAACCTAATCCGGGCATGTTGACTCAGGCGATCCGCGAATTTGGTATAGATCCGGCACTCAGCCTGATGGTCGGCGACAAAGCTGCGGATATGCAGGCCGCTGCTGCGGCTGGTGTTGGCCGGAAAATTCTGGTTCGCAGCGGTCAGGAATTAACCGCAGAAGATTTGCAAAGCGCGGATCTGGTCTGGCAGTCACTGGCCGACGTTATCCAAATTACTGAATAAAATTAACTTTTACCCGGAGTGTTATTGATGTTGCCTTGGTATCTGGCCAGTGCTGTAGTCGCAAAAACTTCGTTATTGGGTTTAGGATTAGTCACCCTTGGTTTATGTGTTGCCGCATTGCTGGCGTTACGCTGGTTCGGCAACCATCTCAGCCAGCCACTGCAACAAAGGTTCGGCCAGATTTTCCGCACCGGCTTATATCTGCACCTCGCAACCTATCTGCTGCTCTTCAGTAAAATGTGGTTCATCGACGGCTGGCAGGATGTGCCGGCTTTCCTGCTCGGTCATCTGGTCATGCACCACGCCGTGTCGGCGTTAATTGCAACAATCCTCATCGTCATGACCATCCGCATCTACAACCACCGCAGCGCAGGCGTGCTTTAAGTACAACAGCTTGTCCGATATCGCGGCAAAGCCAACACCGCCACCACTGCGTTCGCCCGTTCGCGCCTCCCGCGCTCAC
>CBFGPY010000441.1:0-3480 GCA_965650755.1 uncultured Chromatiaceae bacterium
TGAATGGTATGACAGTCGACAGCGATCGCGACCTGACCGACGAAATGAGCAGCCTGAAACTGGACTTTGAGCGCCGCATCGACCATGCGCTGATTGAAAGTGTGTCCTTCGGTGGCCGTTTTTCTGACCGCGAAAAAGATAACGACGTGCAAAGCTGGTGGCAGGCGGTGAAGAATCCGAACGTCAGTAACTATGGCCGCCGTTATGCCTTAGGTGGTGGTTTGCAGTCGCCGGACATGTACGGTTTTAACAACTGGGGCGATTTAGTGCAGCAGGCATTTGGCGGCATCGACAACCGCTCGGCTTACAGCAAAACCGATCAGGACCGCATCAACAGCTGGTTTGTCAGCGAGAAAAACCAGGCCGTCTACGGCATGGTGCGGCTCAATTCCGAGATGTTTGGCCTGAGCTACACCGGCAACGCCGGCGTACGTTTAGTCAAAACCGAATCTGAATCCCGTGGTTACCAATTTAAAAACGGCCAGTATTCACCGATTGATGTCGACCACAGCTACACCGAAGTATTGCCGTCACTGAACCTGAACTTTGCGCTGACCGACGAAACCCAGCTGCGGGTCGGTCTGTCGCGTGCCCTGGCGCGGCCACCACTGGTGGAAATGCGTACCGGCTTCCAGCTTGATTCACAAAGCCCGGTCAAAACCGGCTCGGGCGGTAACCCGCTGCTAGACCCATTTGTGGCGAATCAGCTGGATATCGGCGTGGAATATTACCTGTCGGAAGATCAAGCCTTAACGGTATCAACCTTCTTTAAAGACTTAGAAAGCCACATCGGCAGCAGCACCGACAAGCTGACCATCGACGGTGTGACTTATGACTTCACCGGCCCGGTCAATGGCGATGGCGGTCAAATCAAAGGCTTCGAACTGATGTATCAGCAGGCGTTTAAAAACCTGCCGGCGCCGTTTGATGGCTTAGGGTTCTATGCCAACTATTCCTACACCGACAGCAACGTTTATGAATTTGTGCCAAAAGACAACCCACTGCCACTGGGCGGCCTGTCTAAAGACGTCGCTAACCTGACGCTGTGGTACTACAAAGCCGGTTTCGACGCCAAAGTGTCTTACAACTACCGCAGCGGTTTTACCCGCGTCGGCAGCTGGACACCGTCTGAAATCAACAGCATAGACGCAGAGACCACGCTGGACGCCAGTGTGTCGTACGAAGTGAACAGCCAGCTGAAGCTGATGTTGCAGGGCCAGAACCTGACCAACGAAGCCTCAACTTCATATTTTGACAACGATCCAAGCCGGATTGGCAGCTACCTCGACTGGGGCCGCCGTTTCCTGATTGGTTTCTCTTACTCGATGTAATTGCGATGTCAGCCAGTGCTGCGGCAGATCTGCTGCAGCACTGCAGCCTGAGGCGGAGTATTGCCATGACTGAACATCTGCTGTTAACCGGCGCTTCCGGCGGCATTGGCCGCGCTTTGGCGCTGCAACTGGCCAAAGCCGGTTATCGCCTGAGTTTACAGGGCCGGGATGCGGCCAAACTGGCCGACACCTGCGCGCAAGTGCTGGCAGTGGCTCCGTCGTCATCTTTAGTACATCAGGCTGCCTTTGATTTAACGGATGCGGCCGCACTGATTGTTTTTTGTCAGCAAGCGGAAGCCGTAAGCCCGGTCGATGGGCTGGTGAATTGTGCCGGCGCCAACTTAAGCCGCGCTCCGGCCCATCAGCCGGACTGGCCGGCTTTAGAGCAAATGCTGGCGCTGAATTTCCGTGTGCCGCTGCTGCTACAGGAATGTCTGCTGCCCGGCATGCTGGCGCGCCGTCACGGCACTATTTTGCAGGTATTAAGCACCTGCGTCAGTTTCGCCAACCCTGGTGTTGCCGCGTACAGCGCCAGTAAAAGTGCGCTGGAGAGCTACAGCAAAGTGCTGCGGCGCGAGTTACAGGACAGCGGCGTGCGGGTATTGCATTTAATCCCAGGCGGCGTCGACACCGGTTTCCGGCCTCAGGCACGGCCTGAATATTTAACGCCAGACGATGTCGCAGCCGCCGCGCTCGCGATGTTACAGGCGCCGGCTCGTGCGCATTGGCACGAATTAATACTGCGACCACAAGTGGAACGCAACTGGGCGTAGGGTGTGTAGAGCAAAGCGAAACATACCGGGTATCGCATACCGGGTATCGCATACCGGGTATCGCATACCGATAAAACCATATTTTTGTGCAAGGATTTTTCATGACGCGTTTTTTACCCCTGACCTTGACGCTGCTTTGTGCGCACTGTGTTGCTGCTGAATTACCGGCCACACCACAAATCACCGCTGCTTGTCCTGCGCAAACACAGGCACAATCCAAGACAAACGCCTGCGACCTGACCATACACCATTGGTTATTCAGCAAAGACGCCCAGGGAGCCGGTCAGTTACCGGCCGCCAACGCCAGCTGGGAACTGGTACGGCTGCCGCATACGCCAAAACGTGAACCCATGGTAGTGAACGACCAGTGGCAAGGCACTATGTGGTACAAAACCACGCTGGATTTATCGCAACAACAAACCGGCCAGCAGCTGTGGCTGCAATTCGGCGGTGCGATGAATGTGGCCGATGTCTATGTCGACGGTATGCATCTGCGCCAGCACCTTGGCGGTTACCTGCCCTTTAGCGTTGATTTAACGCCTTATTTGGCATCGTTGCAAAAACAACCTGAAGCTATTGAAGTGCTGGTACGGCTGGATAACCGCGACCATGCGCTGACTGGCCTCAAACCTCTTAAGCAGCTCGATTTTAATCCGTACGGCGGCTTATACCGCCCGGTGACTCTGGCGCTACGCCCGGCGCTTTTTATCAGTTCAGAGCAATTAAGCAGCACGGTCGCAGGCGGCAGCGTCACAGTTACTTACCCGCAGATCAGCGAACAATCAGCCACTGTGGCGGTTGCGACTGAACTGCAATCTGCCGCCAATGCGCCAACTTCGGCGCGGCTGCACCAGCAAATTCTGCACAACGGTAAGCTGATCAGCCAGACACAGGCGCAGGTCAGCCTGCAAGCCGGTAAAAAACAAACGCTGCAGCAGCAACTCACCATAAATTCACCAACGCTTTGGAGCCCACAACAACCGGCGCTGTATCAACTGGTGACGGAACTGTGGCAGGGTGAACAGTTACTGGAGCGGCAACAGCGTAATATTGGCCTGCGAACCATCGACTTTGACGAACAGCATCAGCTGTTGTTAAACGGCAAAAAAACCTTTTTACGCGGTGTGAACCGCCATCAGGAATTCCCGCATTTAGGGTATGCCGTCGGGCCTCTGGCCGACGAGCGCGACGCCATCCGCATCAAAGCCGCCGGTTTTGATTATGTCCGACTGTCGCATTATCCGCAGTCCAAGGCCTTTATGGACGCGGCCGACCGCTTAGGTTTGTTGCTGCTCGACGCTATTCCGGGCTGGCAATATCAGTCGCTGGACCCGGCTTTTGCCGATTTGATGGTGCAGAACTGCCGCGATCTCATT
>CBFGPY010000442.1:0-3469 GCA_965650755.1 uncultured Chromatiaceae bacterium
GCCTGTGCCAGCCTCATCCGTCTGCTGATCCATCATGGCTTACGGGTCAGTGTGCAGGGTGTAGATACTGAGATGCAGGCTTATCTGCTGCATGTGATGGGCTGCTACAGTTGCCGTGGCTTACATTTCAGTAAGATGCGGCCGGTCAGTGGTCAGCAACTGCCCTATGGCCTGCAACAGCAATGGCAGCAGGCCAGCTGATTTACTCGTCGCGTTTTTCCCGGCCCAGTAAATCCAATGCTGCGGCCCGGGCATCTTTGCCCTGATACAGCACCTGATAAATTTGTTCGGTGATAGGCATCTCGACGCCGACACGGGTCGCCAGGTTATAAACTTCGCGGGCGTTGCGATACCCTTCCACCACCTGGCCAATTTGCTGGATGGCTTCATCGACACCGACACCTTGCCCCAGCAACAAACCGAAGCGGCGGTTCCGGGATTGGTTGTCAGTGCAGGTCAGCACTAAATCGCCTAAACCAGCCATGCCCATAAAAGTTTCTTTTTTCGCGCCTAAAGCACAACCCAGCCGGCACATTTCGGTTAATCCGCGCGTGATCAGCGCCGTGCGGGCATTGGCGCCAAAGCCGATACCATCGGCCATACCGGCACCGATGGCGATGACGTTTTTCACTGCGCCACCCAGTTGCACGCCGATAAAATCCGGGTTGGTGTAAACACGGAAGGTTTTGCCACAGTGCAATAAATCAGATAACACAGTGATAAATTCTGCATCTGTGGACGACAGAGAAATTGCTGTTGGCAAGCCTTTCGCCAGTTCTTTGGCAAAAGTCGGGCCGGATAAAACCGCCAGCGACACGTCATCACCGAGAATATCGCGGGCGACATCCTGCAGTAACCGGCCTGTATCCGGTTCCAGCCCTTTGGTCGCCCAGGCGACCCGCGCGTGCGGTAGTAAAAACGGTTTTATTTGCCGCAAAGTGTCAGCAAAGGCATGACTGGGCACCACCACCAACACATTCTGGCTGGCTTTGACAGCAGCCTGCAGGTCATCAGTGACAGCCAGTTGTTCCGGCAGGACGATATCCGGCAGATAACGTTGATTCACCCGTTCCCGCGCCATAGTCGCGATGTCTGAACTGTTACGGCCCCACAACAAAGTGGAATGACCATTTCTTGCCAGACAGATCGCCAGCGCCGTGCCGTAAGAGCCGGCGCCTAATACCGTAATTGCCGAATGCAAAGTCATGCGAGTGACAGCTTAGTTTGGCAATTGCGCCTGAGCTTCCGCCTGACGTTGTTGCACATATTGAGCAAACAGCGCGTCGAAGTTTACCGGAGCCAGGTTCAGTTGTGGGAAAGTACCGCGGTTGACCAGGTTGGCCACAGTTTCACGGGCGTACGGGAACAGGATATTCGGGCAGAATGAAGCCAGCATATGGGCCATCTGAGCATCTTGCAGTTCTGGGACTGCAAAGATACCGGCTTGTTGTACTTCACACAGGAATGCCGTTTCGCCGCCTACAGTTGTAGTCACCGTCAGCGACAGAATCACTTCAAACATGTTGTCTTCAAGTTTTTCGCTGCGGGTGTCCAGGTCTAATTTCACTTCTGGCTGCCATTCTTTGCGGAAAATCGCTGGCGCGTTTGGTGATTCAAAAGAGATGTCTTTGACATAAATGCGCTGGATAGCAAATGGGACTTGCTGCTCTTCCGCAGCTACGTTCAGTTGTTCGTCGGCCATGATAGTTCCCTGAAAATACGCTTAAAGTTGTAGTAGTGTGTTTAACCGCCCCTGCGCCTCAAGCGCATAGAGGTCATCACAGCCACCGATATGTTGGTCATTGATGAAGATTTGCGGCACAGTGCTGCGCCCGCCTGCTCTTTCGATCATTTCTGGTCTGAGTTCAGGTTGGGCATCGATTTTTATTTCGTGAAATTCGACGCCTTTATGGCTAAGCAGAGCCTTTGCGCGCACACAATACGGACAATATTCTTTGGTGTAAATAGTGACGCTTGGACTGCTCATCACGCTGCTCCGGTTATTTTTTTACCACAGGTAAACTGGCTTCAGCCCATTTACCCATACCGCCGGTCAGCACCGCAACGCGGCTGAAACCAGCAGCTGACAACTGTTTCGCCGCACCTTGCGCGGACATGCCAGCCTGACAGACCACTATAATGGGTGCGTCTTTGGCCTTTTCAAGGCTGCCGATTTGGCCAGACAGTTGCGCCAGCGGAATATTGCGGGCTCCGGTGATATGACCGCGTTTGAAATCATCATTGCTGCGGATATCCAGCACCAGCGCATCTTCGCGGTTGACTAACAGCGTCAGCTCAGTCGGCGTGACAAACTGCAGTTTTGAAAACATAGCCTGGATATAACTGACGATGATCGCCAGCAGCAGACCTATCCAAATCACCACTAAAATTGGATGATTTCCGGCAAATTCGACGTATTGTTGCATAACATTCCGTTCATCTGGTCACAGGATCAGCGCCGGAGTATAACGGGTTTCAATGGCAAAAACAGCCCTCCGCCGCCCCCAGGGCGCATCCGCCACCGGCTTGCCCGGCTGTTTGCACAGTTTCTGCACAGCAGCGATTGGAGTCACCGCTGAATTTCGGTAAGATGAGCACGGATTAGATACGGGAAAATGTTGATCAAGTAACGAGATCAAGTGACTAATAAGCGGAGCAAGTTATGGCGAAGTCTGGCAAACCCCTGGTACTTTTGATTCTGGATGGATGGGGCTATCGCGAAGACCCGGCGGATAATGCTATCGCTCAGGCCAATACCCCGGTGATGGACCGGTTGTGGCGCGAATGTCCGCATAGTCTGATTTCCGGTTCTGGTATGGATGTAGGCCTGCCGGACGGGCAGATGGGCAACTCTGAAGTCGGCCACGTCAATTTAGGTTCAGGTCGGGTGGTTTATCAGGAACTGACCCGCATCACTAAGGCCATCAGCGATGGCGACTTTTTTACCAATCCGGTGCTGACCGGCGCCGTGCAAACCGCAGTACAAGCCGGTAAAGCTGTGCACCTGATGGGTTTATTATCACCCGGTGGCGTACATAGCCACGAAGACCACTTAATTGCGATGATAGAACTGGCGGCGCGCCAGGGCGCAGAAAAAATCTACCTGCATGCCTTCCTTGATGGCCGCGACACTCCGCCGCGCAGTGCAGAAGCTTCGTTATTACGGGTACAACAACGTTGCCAGGAATTGGGCAAAGGCCAAATCGCCACTGTCGTCGGCCGTTATTACGCGATGGACAGAGACAAGCGTTGGGACCGCGTTGAACAAGCTTATGATTTGATTGTCGATGGCACAGCTGCTTACACCGCAACAGACGCGGTCGCCGCTTTACAAGCTGCGTATGAGCGCGGCGAAAACGATGAATTTGTCAAAGCCACGGCTATTGTCGGTGGCAACGGCCAGCCGGTGCAATTACACGACGGCGATGCGCTGATTGGTCAGCCGCTCGATGCCCTTGAGCTGGCCGCG
>CBFGPY010000443.1:0-3469 GCA_965650755.1 uncultured Chromatiaceae bacterium
ATGTTGAAAACGCGCTGGCACAAAGCCTGTTGCGTGGCAACATTGCACCCAACAGTTTGATTAGGGTCGATGTGGCTGATGGTCAGATGGTGATCAGCAGTCAGCCGCTGAACTAAAAGCGTTATAGCCCCATGCTGTAGCTTCAGCATGGGGAGTGGCGTGTCAGTCTTGAACTGCTGAACAAAATTCAGCGATATGCTTCATAGCCAGTTGTAATTGTTCTGCACGCATCTCGTCACTTAAAGGAACTGTTTTTCCATCGGCATTGTTAAAAGCGACCGGGGCCTGAGCTTCCAGTCGCTTTTTGTTTTCAAGGGCTTGCGCGCAATTTTGTACTTTTAGCTTTGCATTGACCTGTTCGACCTGTTGTTGCAGCGCACTGACCTGGGCTGCGGTTACAGGGGCCGCTGTGGCCGACTTTGCAGGTTGTTTCTGTACTTTGACACTTTGCGGGGGTTGCTTCGGGTCTAATGACCAGATTTCATAATCAACACCGGCCGGTGGTGGGACCTGACTGACATGCAACTGGCCATGTTGGTCCTGCCAGCGATAGTATTCCTGTGCCTGCAGGCTAAATATCAGCAAAGTGGCAGACAACACACTACATAGTCGTGTCAGTTGCATGATGAAGTCCTTGGTTTTTTCTGCCTGTCATCCAGTGTACCTGAATTATCAGCCAGCGCTAACGATGAATTTTCCGCAGTCTGTTCATTATGTGATTTGCTGTCCTAAAATGCTAGAGTAATGATTATTAAGTGAAATTGGTCGGAGGTTCAGATGTCAATTGAAGCCATTATGTCGAAAAAAGTCGTAGTGACAACTGCAGATGCCTCATTAGCCAGTTTACGTACAGTATTTACTGAAGCGCACTTTCAGCATGTACCTGTGGTGGACAGCATGCAGCGGGTGATTGGCATTGTTTCCGTGAAGGACTTTTACAAAGCGTTAAG
Source organism: uncultured Chromatiaceae bacterium (assembly GCA_965650755.1). GTDB lineage: Bacteria > Pseudomonadota > Gammaproteobacteria > Enterobacterales > Alteromonadaceae > Pararheinheimera. The sequence continues at coordinate 951 of CBFGPY010000443.1, forward strand.
TCCGGTGGCTGACTCAGCCTCAGCACAGACTGCGCAACTCTTTGAAAATGGCCGCAAAGTGCGGTCTATTATGACCAGCCCCGTGGTTTGTATCAGTCCCGACACTGCAGTGATTGCCGCCGCTACTTTATTGGTAGAGCGGAATATCAGCTGTTTACTGGTCACCAACCCGCAGCAGAAGTTACTCGGTATTGTTTCCTGGAAAGATATCATGCGCTTGATAGTACAGCGCCAGCAATTCAAACGCCGCCAACAGGAAGAAGAGGAATAACTGGCACCCCTTGTTTTTTATTTCCGCCTCCCCAATGATAGGGAACATCTTTGCAGCATTGCTGCCGCCGTTATATTTCAGGGCTGTTAAAAAGACCCGATAAGGACTGCAATTGAGTCAGCTGTTTACTTCCCGTATCGCCGCTGTGCGCGCAGCTCCGTGGCACCAAAATATTGTTGGTATTCGCCGCGGGATAGAACGTGAAACACTGCGGCTAAAGCCGGACGGAACTTTGTCACAACAAGACCATCCGCTGGCTTTGGGATCAGCTTTAACGCATCCGCTCATTACCACTGATTTTTCTGAAGCATTATTAGAGTTCATCACGCCGGCAACGGACAGTATCGAAACCACAATCGCGCAACTGACTGATATTCACCGTTTTGCTATGCGCCAGCTGGGTGAAGAGCGTCTTGGTGCAGGCAGTATGCCCGGTTTTATCCAGCACCAGGATGAAATCCGGCTGGCGTATTATGGTGAATCTAACGTCGGCAAAATGAAAACACTGTATCGCCAGGGGCTGAAAAACCGCTATGGCAGTATGATGCAGGCGATCAGCGGTGTGCATTTTAACTTCTCTATTCCGGAAACTTTCTGGGCCGGTTACCAGCAATTACTGGGTGATACCCAGCCATTGCAGGACTTCATTTCGGCGCAGTACCTGCACTTGATCAGAAACTACAAAAGGTATGTCTGGCTTATTGTGTATCTGTTTGGCGCATCGCCTGCGATGTGTCAGTCGTTTTTGCAAGGCCGTCAGAGTAAATACAGTTTTCAGACGTTGGGTAAAGGTACACTCTACCTGCCTTATGCCACCTCATTGCGGATGAGCGACCTAGGGTATACCAACAGTGCCCAATCCAGTCTGGCGATTACTTATAACAGCCTGCCGGACTATATCCGCGGACTGCATCAGGCCATTACAACACCTTCGCCAGAATATGATGCTATCGGGCTTGAGAAAGACGGTCAGTATCAACAGTTGAATGGCAATATCCTGCAGATTGAAAATGAGTTTTACTCGACAATCAGGCCAAAGCGCACCATCAAAAGCGGTGAACGGCCAACCTGTGCGCTGGCCAAACGGGGTGTTGAATATATCGAAGTGCGGGCTTTGGATGTCAATCCGTTTTGTGCAGTCGGGATCACGGCCACGCAGATGCGGTTTTTAGATTTGTTCCTGCTGTATTGCCTGTTGGAAGACAGCCCGGAATTGGACGCTCCTGCGCAAGCTGTCACAGAGCAGAACCTGAAAAAAGTGGTGACCGACGGCCGCAGGCTGAACCTGGAGTTAGATCAGAATGGGCAGCCCAGACTGATGCAGGATTGGGCAGAAGAAATTTTTGCAGAACTGTCGCCGATCGCCGCCTGGCTCGACGAAGCGTACCAAAGTGCCGGTGATGAGGAGCGCTCTTATCAGGCGGTACTGAAACAGCATTATCTTGGACTGCTTGACCCGACCCGGACTTTGTCAGGCAAAATGCTGGCGCTATTGCAGGCTAACCAGCAGGATTGTACTGCTGTTGATCTGCAACTGGCGGATTTATATCGTCAGCAATTACTTGCCGGTGACTACCAATATTATCAGCCGGAAGATTTTAGCCGGATGGCGGCGGATTCGCTGGCAGAGCAGCAACAAATTGAAGCGGCCGACACTGTGGGTTTTACCGAGTACCTGCAGCAGTATTTCGCAGAAAAACCCTGCTGACAGAACTACTGATTTCAGTGAATACCAACCCGCCAACCGGCGGGTTTTGTTTGTGTTCCGGCAGAAACTGCAGACAAAAAAACGGCCACATCAGTGGCCGCAAACTAAGGATAGGGAGAATCCAGGGATGAAAACAAAAACTTGGCAGAATCCTTTCAAATAGTCAGACGAAACAGTCTGAAGAAAGTTCAGAAAAATTTGTATTTTTTTAAATTAATTTGCAAGTCTTTGCTTTTAAAGCATTAATCTTGATGCAGGTGGGGGTGTAATCGCACCAGACTTATCATATTGTCTTGTACCGCGATAATTTCCAGCGGGTGTCCTAACAGTTTCAGACTCAGATTCGATTGTGGAATATCTTCCAGATATTCAAGGATTAAGCCGTTCAGTGTTTTGGGTCCGTCTGTCGGAAAATTAAGCTGCAGTTCGCGGTTTAAATCACGCAGGTTCACACTGCCTTCAACCAGATAAGACCCATCGGGTTGTGCTTTGATTTCTTCGCTGTTCTCTTCGGCGGTATCTGTGGTGAATTCGCCAACC
>CBFGPY010000444.1:0-3466 GCA_965650755.1 uncultured Chromatiaceae bacterium
AAGCAAAAGCGCTGGTCGGGTTAAATCCTGAACCCAACATCGTGACTTTTTTGCCATCAATTGTATTGTTTTCAAACACCGGGCTGTTTCCGGCCGGATGCGTCATAGCGCCAACAGATAAAGCATTTGGCGTGGTGCTTGGTCCGCCAACGCGGAACGGGTTCGGGCCGTCGTTACCAGCGGAAATCACCATATTAACGCCGAGTTCTGCTGCTTTTTGGATTAAATACTGTGTGCCGGACACTGCAGTCGCTGAACCAAATTGACCGCCTAATGACATATTCACCACGTTGACGCGGTCAGAAATATCGCCATCACCATTGGGGTCCATTGCCGCTTCCAGCGCGCCGATTTGGGCATCAGCCGGACAAGTACCGGCGCAAACGGTGTAAGCATATAAAGTTGCATCGGGTGCTGTGGCTAAAACGGAAGAAGCTACTTGCGTGCCATGCCCTCCGGTGGTCGGATCAATCGGATTTGGATCTTTGTTGTAAAAGTCATAACCTCCCAGGACTTTCCCTTGTGGCCATGCCGGCGCAGCTTTTTGATCAACTGCAGCGTAGGCTGCGGCAGTCCCGACACCACCGATAGCTTTGTGCGTGTAATCAACACCGCTGTCCAACACGGCCACGCGAATGCCTTTACCGGTGGCGATGCCTGACGTGATCAGGCCTTGAGCATTCATATACTCAACGCTTGGTGCCAGCATCGGTTTGCTGTCGAACAACGGATAAATCGCTTCAACGGCTGCATCCTGACGCAACTGCTCTAATGCGCTGTCAGAGGCTTTCACCACCAGGCCTGAAGCCAGATTTCGTGTACTCAGCAGGACTTCAGCATCCCTATCCAAAGTTAACAATTGGTGTGTGACCACTTGTTGCAGGCTCTCGATGTCAGCCGTCAGACGGTTCAGGGCTGCATCATCGGCTTTTGCAGCACGTAATCCGGACAATGCAGGCTGCTTTAACACCACGTAAAACCCCGACGGTGTCGCCGCTTCAAAGCCATCAGTCAGAGCAACTGCATCTTGTTGCTGGGGAATATAGTCAGTCACTAATGGCGAATTCATCCGGTACTGATCGAGTGTAGCTGCGGCGGCACTACCGCCGACGGCGAGGCCTATAGCCGTCGCGAGCGCAGATTTCACGAGTTGTTGCATCATTCTCTCCAGAGGTGCTGGTTACTACTTATTTTTACTGGCAAAAACAGTTAACACAAAGATGCAAAAAAATCACAAAAATTCGATGTAATCCAAATTCAGAATTCTGTGGCAGCTACATATCCAAGGTTTTTCACAATAAAACTGAAATCACGTGCGTAATAATTACGCACAAAAATCAGCTTTGCGCGCAATATCGCTCGGTCAGAGTTGCATTTTTATGCATTTAGCACTGTTTATGCACTCATAAGTAACAGATCAGAGCTGTGTAACGTTCATTTTTTTGTCGCCCGACTTGTCGACTTACGATACAATGATCAGGAACTCTAATCCCTGCTCTGTACCCGAAGGAGTCTGTTGAGAATGACCACGCAAACAAACAGCCACAATGATTTATCTGTGGCAGATCTGGTTGAACATGCCATCCGCCGTAACGAAGGTGTCCTGGCAGACAACGGCGCCCTCGTCGTGCGCACCGGTCACAGAACAGGCCGCTCGCCGAAAGACCGTTTTATCGTCCGTGAAGCCAGCACTGAAAACGACATTCAATGGGGCAATGTCAACCAGCCGGTTGCAGCAGACGTTTTCAACGCATTGTGGAGCAAAGTAGAACATTATCTGAATGACCGTGAACACTTCACGTCACACTTAGAAGTCGGTGCAGATCCAGAGCATTACCTGCCTGTGGTCGTTCGCACTGAAACCGCCTGGCAACATATCTTCGCGAAAAACCTGTTTATCACCCCAGCCAGCTGGAATGTGGCCGGCAAACCTGCCTGGCAAATTCTGAACGTGCCTGGTTTTGCCTGTGATCCAACCCGTGACGGTACCAACTCAGACGGTACTGTGATGATTAACTTTGCCGAGCGCAAAGTGTTGTTAGCCGGCATGCGTTATGCGGGTGAAATGAAAAAAGCGATGTTCTCAGTGCAGAACTTCCTGTTACCGGCCAAAGGCGTGCTGCCAATGCACTGTTCAGCCAACGTCGGCGAAGCCGGTGATGTCACGCTGTTCTTCGGCCTGTCAGGCACAGGGAAAACCACTTTGTCTGCAGATCCGAAGCGCTTCCTGATCGGTGATGACGAACACGGCTGGGCACCTGGCAGTGTGTTTAACATCGAAGGTGGCTGCTACGCCAAATGTATCGACCTGTCGAAGAAAAACGAACCGGTGATTTGGGATGCGATCCGCTTTGGTACCATTCTGGAAAACGTCGTGTTGGATGGCAACCGTACACCGGATTACAAAGACGCCAGCCTGACGCAAAACAGCCGTGCTGCTTATCCGCTGGCTCACGTCGAAAAACGCGTTGAAGCTAACCGCGCCGGCGAACCACGCGCAGTTGTCTTCCTGACTTGCGACGTGTCGGGTGTATTACCACCAGTGTCAGTGTTGTCTGAAGAAGCTGCTGCTTACCACTTCCTGTCTGGTTACACAGCGAAAGTTGGCTCAACCGAAATTGGCTCTACTTCAGCCATTGAATCAACCTTCTCTACCTGCTTTGGCGCGCCATTCTTCCCGCGTCCGGCCGGTGTGTATGCAGAACTGCTGATCAAACGCGTGCGTGAATTTAATTCCAAAGTTTATCTGGTCAATACCGGCTGGACTGGTGGCCCGCACGGCGTAGGTCAGCGTTTTGATATCCCAACCACCCGCGCCATTATTGACGCTATCGTGTCAGGTGAACTGGCGAACGTCGAAACTGTACACCTGGCGCAGCTGAATCTGGATGTACCGGTCGCAATTCCGGGCGTTGACAGCAAACTGTTGAATCCACGGGACACCTGGGCGGATAAAGCACAGTACGACCAATACGCCGCCAAACTGGCCGCGGAATTTGCCAATAACTTCAAAAAATATGATGTTTCTGAAGCTATCCGCAATGCAGGTCCGAAAGCCTGAATCGCACCTCGCTGACAACAGAAAGGCCGCAATTGCGGCCTTTGTTGTTTTTGGGGTTGCTGCCGACGCTCAGGCCGTCGGTTTCACTTTACGGATTGGCAGATAAACAGTCGCAACCAAACCACCAAAGGCATGATTGTGCAAGCGGATCTCGCCGTGGTGCATATCCACAATCTTTTTGATAATCGCGAGACCCAGCCCCGAACCAGCGCTGCCACGCGCGGTGTCGCCCTGAGTAAAAGGTTCAAACATCCGCGTCATTTGATCTTCCGGAATGCCGGGGCCATGATCCCGCACCTGTAAATACACACGCTGACGGTTTTTCTCGTAGCCGGTCCTTACTTCCACTGCACCTTCGGAATACTTCAGCGCATTTTCAATCAGATTGCTCAGCACCCGTTTGAT
>CBFGPY010000445.1:0-3463 GCA_965650755.1 uncultured Chromatiaceae bacterium
GCTGCTCGTTATCAGCAAAATGATTATTCAGCACAGGCGCCATTACTAGACAGTTTGCGACTTGGGCAAGTGGTTTACAGTGCAGGTCAAAACATCTGGCAATCCCAAAAATATCAAAGTTACGATGTGACGGCCTACTATGAGCTACTCGATAACCCACTGCTTAGTGTTGATCTTGGACTTACTGCCCGCCAGCTGAGGATAACGTCTGAACTCAATACCAGTGTCGTAAAAAATTCGGCAGACTTATCTGTGTTACTTCCGATGCTTTATCTGGACACTGAGGTAGGTGTGTGGGGCACTGACACCGTTGTGTTCGCCAAAGGCAATTACAGCCGCTACCAAAGTGATTTAAATTACGACTGGCAAGCTGGCATCGCCTGGCGTTTTATCGATATTGCGATGATTCAGGCGTATCTGCGAGTTGGCTGGCAATATAACAAGCTGGCTATTTCAGACCGGGACCATCTGGATGTTCATGCGAACAGTTCCGGCGGCTTTGCCGGGCTGTATTTAGATTTCTGATGTTGTAAATAAAATGTATTAAATGTGTCTTGAAGAGTGTCGCGAACGGTTGCCGGCGGGATTCTAAGCCCGCTATACTGACACATCCCTGAATCTGTTGATTACGAATAGCCAACGGATTTTATTAATTCGGATTTGCAGCATGCCAAACTTTAAACTGCTCATGGCTGTGTTTATTGCTGTGCAGCTCGCCACGGCCGGAGTAGGTTGGTGGTACCACCAACATGAGCAACACACATACCAACAACAATTGCAGCGATTGGCTGACCAGCTTATTGAACATTTGCGGATGCAGTCTGATGCCAATGCCGAAATCCTGACGCTTGCACAAAATCTTTCCGAGTTACCCCAGCTGGCGTTACAGATCAAGGACACTGATGGCAGCACTGCTGTTGCGGTGGGCCTTGTGCCTGAAGACGCCTTGAATTTACAGGTTTCTTTAACGGATGGCAGGGCACTACTACTTTCGGTTGCAAAAAGTAACTTCCCTTGGCTTTGGCTGTTGCTGGCCGCAGTGCTCACTGCGGTAGCAGGGATTGGTTCGAAACTGCTTATTCGGCGGCAGCAACGCAGATATCGGCCTATCTGGCAGGCTTTGTACGACGATACTGAGCACGCAGAAACAGTGCCGGCTGGTATTCAGCCGCTGGTTACAGCAATCACAGAACTGGTCAAGCAACGACATGAACGTGGCAATGAGCTGAAACGACTGCAGCAACAGCTTGGGCAGATGGAGCAGACCCATGCTCAGCACTCGCATGACATGGCCCAACAACTCATTGGTGCGCAGCAGCGGCAGTTGCATCTGAGCAATGATGTGCATTGCTGGCAATTGCTGGCAAGCCAGGCAGAGCAAATGAATGATGCAGCATTACGGCAATGGCTGTCTTTGCTCATGTGGCGCCAGCAAACGGAAAAAAACCAGCAACCTGTTGTACAGAGCTTGTCGCACTGGTTTGCCAAAGCCCTGCGAGAGGTTCAGCAAAGCTGGCCGCAGCACTTATTATTGCTGCCGGATGAAGACCCTGCGGCGACACGGTGTCAGGTCGTGCTGGATGGTGATTTGCTGCGGTATCTGATGTTTTCGCTACTTCAGGCGCTCAGCCCATTGGTCGATGGCAAAGAAATGCAGCTCAGTTATCGCCTTGAAAGCGGTACCCGGGATAAGCTGCAGCTGAAGTTTCAGTACACGGGCAGAAGTATTAGTGCGCGCAGCCGGCAGATCCTGACTCAGGGGCCATGTGCTGAACCGCAGTGGACCGATATCGCGTTTGAACTTTGTTATCTGCTGTTACAGCAACTGGCGGCAGATCTGCAAATCCAGGAACTTGCCGACCTGGGAACTCGTATCATTTGTCATGTGCCTGTGGTCGGGCGTGATCGGCAACAGACCAAACGTTTTCAGAATCTGGCGATTTTTGACCCCAGCCCCGGCTGGCTGGATACCTGGCGTCAAAGTCTGCAGGGTGTCAGTGAACAGGTTGTTGCCACCGCGAGCGTCGCGGAATTACAGCAAGTTCTGCAAAGCCGCTTGATTGATACTGTTGTTGTCCACGTACATGGTAATAACCTCAATGCGGCCGACCTTCAGCAACTGCAGCTGCTGAGTCAGCGTTATCAGCTCATCATATTTGCCGGCCATTCGGCAAAAACAGGTTTTGCAGAGATGGCCTGTGTGGCGCAGTTTGACTCGCCTGTGCTGTTAGCTGATTTGCAGGATTTACCCTTACCTGGCTGTCAGTTCACGAATCAACAATTGTTAATCGTTGATGATAACCAGACGAACCTGAGTTTTGTCCGAGCGATGCTGGAAGGGCAAGGGATTAATATAGATTTTGCTGTCACTGGGCAAGAAGCACTGAAGCTGGCAAGTAATAGCCGGTACCAATTGATTTTGATGGATATTCAGTTGCCGGATTTAAGCGGAGTGGAAGTTACAAAGCGGATCAGACAGCTAAGGCATCATCAGCAAACCGTCATCCTGGCCTTTACCGGCCATGCATTGCCGGAAGAAGCTGCCAGTTTCCGCCTTGCCGGTATGGATGATGTGATGATTAAACCTTTAGATGCGCGCAAGATCGCGCATATATTGTCCCGAGTCAGGCCTGTTGCTGAAACTCAATAACGCTGCTGTACAGCGTCTGCAATGCCTGTAAATACAGTGGATTGACCGGACTATAGAGCAGGCTCATTAGTTCAGCGCCATTGTGGGTAAACTTATAATATTGCAGCACAATACCGTTGGCTTTTAGGCGGCCTGTCAACGGCGTTTGTGGAAACTGCCATTGTAATACTTGCCCTTTTGTCATAACGCCACTTTCTATTTCTGCCGGATGCAGCAAGCCTAAATCAATCAGGCTAAGAATTTGCGGATAAGTCAGACCAAACTGACTCAGATTCAGCACACCTCTATTACGGCCTCTTATCCACTGCCAGAATGAACCTTGTTGCAGATAGCTGAAATAAATCAGCGCGGGCTCCTGTGCAGAAAGCCGGCAGCTCAGGCTACTGGCAAGCTGCAGCGCCTGAGCGTCTTTGTGGTGCATTTGTCGCAGGATATTCAGCGTTTTGTAAGAGAAGCTGCCAGGGGAACTGATTTCTGCTGCCAGGATCTTTGCCCAGAGTTTTTGCATGGCCAGCGCGGAGATGTTTTGCACATGTTCGCAGTAATGATAAAACCAATCAGGGTCTATATCCTGACTGATGGCCTGGTCTGTACAGTATTCCTGCGCCAGCACCATCACTTTTTCCAGATTGTATTGTTGTCGCTCTAAAGTCATCTGTCGGCGGCGGGCAGCACGGCTTCGGATAGTATCCTCCGGCAACTCTGTGTCAGTTGCTACACCGGCGCGGGCTGATAGTTGCTGGTGTACGGCATGTGCCTGCCGGATTTGCTGTATAGAAATGGTATTGCCGGCATGTTCTGCGGGCCTCTTCT
>CBFGPY010000446.1:0-3430 GCA_965650755.1 uncultured Chromatiaceae bacterium
CCAGTACCACAGCTGCATCCGCTACACAGACAACTCCGGCGAAGACCAGCACCGCCGAAAGCAGCACCAAAACCACCCGCAGTACCGAGGCCGAGCGTTACACCGCAGTGCAGCAAAATCTGGCCAACAGTAAAACTGCGATCGGTGCCGCCAGTACCGCCAATAAAGAAATTGATACCCAACTCAAACAAGTTCGGGATATCGCCACTAAGCTCGCCGATGAAAAAATTACCGGTAAAGATCGGGAAAAACTGCAGGCCGATTACACCAAAGCGCGCGACAGTATTATCGCCAGTCAGGACAAAGCCACTGTCAAATCCGGTTCCGGCAATAATACCAGCAAAACCAATTTATTGACCGACAGCAAAAACCAGACAGTATCCACCAATACCCGTGGTGGTGAGCTGGAAGTTGCCAGCAGCAAATCTGCCAAAGCTCTGGGGCTGCCGGAAAAAATCGGCTCAGCCGCCGACGCGAAAGCGTTGCTCAGTGGCGATGACAAAAAAGCCGGTTCTTTGGCCAATGCCGAAAAAACTACGCAGGACACCAGTGCCCGGCTGAAAAAAGCCGACGCCGATGTCAGCAAACGTCTGGAAACCGCCAGCCTGGCCGCCAAAGCAGCGCAGCGCCTGGAAAGCGCTAAGTCTGGTAACAGCCGCACTTTGTCAGCGGATGAAGAAGAAAAACGCAGTCAGGCACTGGATCAGGCCCGACAAACGCGTGAGCAAATCAAAACACAGTTCAGTGGCCTGTCGCAAAACAGCGGCAATAAAAACGTCAATTCACTGTCAGCGTTATTCAGCTAAAAGCCAACAGCGCCAGTCAGCCGCAGCGGTTATTGGTCAACCTGCTGCGCTGCCTGACCGGCAATCATTCCTGTCCGGCACAAGTGCATAAGAAGTTTGCCATGAATAAAGCCATACAACTCTATCAACAAACCCGACAGCTGACGCCCCAGAGTAAACAACTGGATGCTCAGGTGCTGGCGCAAATTTGTTTTGCCTTAGAGCGGGCGATGGACAGCCGCGACGCCTATGCACTGAATCAGGTGTGTGGTGACTGCCGGCTGGTTTGGGTGACTATCCGCGGCCTGATGCTCGATGACAACCACCCCTATCCGCAAGCGTTAAAACAAAGCTTGCTGCAGCTGGCCGAAACGGTGCTGAACGAACTGCAACAGGATCCGGCGGATGCAGATCTGCCACTGGTGTTACAAATCAGCCAGGAAATGGTCGCTGGCCTGAGCGTCTGACTAACCGCTGCCATTTGCAGAAGCCAACATAAAAACCACTGAGCGGTCGGCACCGTCACACTGCCGATTTGCCGCTTGGCTCAGCCGTTCAGACCCGATAGATTGAACCCAAAAGGTTAGCCGGAGTCTGAAGCTCGGTGCCCCATGTTCCATTTGTTGCTTTTCTGCGGCTTACTTTCGAGGCTTTTTTTAATTGTTACGACGTCAATTTTTCGGCTTATGCAGCGCCATCCCGGCACTGACAGCGGTCACCGGCTGTAGCCAGCCGCTGCCACAAATCCAATCCGTGTCCCCGCTGCCGTCAGCCGAAGACTGGCTGGCGCTACAGAGCCAACTGCAGGGCGAATTGCTGTTTTCCCAGCATCATGAATTCCAGTGGCGCGGCCGGTCGGCAAATAGTCGTTACGATCACGTGATCCCGGCACTGATCGCCCGTCCGGCCAGCAGCCAGGATGTGCAGCAGCTGGTGCGGTTTATCGCCCGCTTTGCGTTGCCATTTACTATCCGCAGCGGTGGCCATAGTTACACCGGTTTATCATCCACCTCAGGCGTACTGATTGATCTGGGCGCGATGAACCAAATCAGCCTGAGTCAGGATATCGCCAGCATTGGTGCCGGCGCGACGCTGGGCAATGTCTACGCCGCACTCGGCCAGTGGCAACGCTCTATTCCGGCCGGCAGCTGCGCCGGTGTTGGTATTGCCGGACTGGTGCAAGGCGGCGGCCTTGGCATTGCCGACCGGATGTACGGCCTGACCTGCGACGCCTTACTCGAAGCTGAAATCGTCACCGCCAATGGCGAGCTGCGTCGTTGTAACGCCAGCGAAAATGCCGATTTATTCTGGGCGATACGGGGGGGGGGCGGCGGTCAGTTCGGCATCTTAACCCAATTGAAAATGCAAACTTTTGCCAGCGCGCCGGTGCGTAACTACATAGGCCGCTATCCCTTAAAAGACGGCGAGCTGGTGCTGCAGGAATGGCAACGCTGGGCGGCACAGTTGCCAGACACGGTCTGGACCCAGCTGGCGATTTGGGTCAATGGCAACAGCAAAAAAGCACCGGAAATTCAAATCCGCTGTTGTGGCATTGGCCGTCAGGCCGATGTTACTGCCGCCTGGCAACAGCTGGAAAACCGCCTCAGCAGCCTGTGGGGCGAAGTGGATATGCAGGACCACCAGTATCTGGATTTTATGCTGAGTGACTGCAGGGGTCTCGACACCAATCAATGTAAATTACCAACCCAACACGAAGCAGGCCGACTCAAGCGGGTCGCGATGGCGGGCAGTTCCGACATGTTTAACAAAGCACTGGATCAGGCTGGTTGTCGCACGCTGCTGACGGCGCTGCGCCGTCGCGCCAGCCAGAATCAAACCGGCGCTGTGCTGCTGACACTGATGGGCGGCGCCATCGCCGACAAACCACGTGATTTTAATGCCTTTGCCCACCGGCAGGCGCTGTTCAGTGCACAGTACCTGACCATTCACCCTGAACACAGCCCCGAACCGTTGCTGGCGCAAAGTGCCGACTGGTGCCATCAGATGCGGTATCAGATGCGGCGCTGGAGCAGTGGCGGCGCCTACCTCAATTACACCGACGCCCTGATGAAACACCCTGCGTTGGCTTATTACGCCGGCCATTATGCCCGGCTGCAGCAGATTAAGCGGCGCTATGACCCGCAAAGCTTGTTCCGCCAGCCGCAAGGGATTAAAGTCTGATATGTGATTTTTTAACATATTACTGGAGAGTGTCTGTGCAAAATAAACTAACTGCTCCCCTGCTCTGTCTGGTGCTGAGCGCCTGCAGCAGCACTGTCAGCTCAGTGTCACCCGGCAGCGCGGCTCCAGCGGTGCCGGCTAAAACAGTGCCCGACAGTCAGATTTTTGTTCCAGCCGGCACTTTTCACGCCGAAGTGGAAGGCCCGGACACTGACAGCAGCGGCAATCTGTATGCAGTCAACTTTGGTGGTGCCGGTGACGAGCACAAAGGCAGCATTGGCAAAGTGACGCCAGCTGGCCAAGCCAGCCTGTATTTACGGTTACCGGCTGGCAGCACCGGCAATGGCATTCAAATTGATGCAAAAGGTGTGATGTGGATTGCCGACTACACCGGCCATCAGATTTGGCGTTATGCCAACGGCACCTTAAGTTCTTTTGTGTTTGAACCCCGGATGCATCAGCCG
>CBFGPY010000447.1:0-3414 GCA_965650755.1 uncultured Chromatiaceae bacterium
ACGACAAACAACTGCTGGGCTGGCGTGAAGAAACCCGTCAAAGCGGTTTTGAAAATGCACCGGTATCCAGCGAACAGATTGCAGAGCAAGATTATTTCGACCGCGCCATCTTGTTAGTGGCGATGGTAAAAGCAGGTGTTGAACTGGCATTTGATACCATGGTGGAAGCCGGTATCGTCGAAGAATCTGCTTATTACGAGTCGCTGCATGAGACGCCACTGATTGCCAATACCATTGCGCGTAAACGTCTGTACGAGATGAACGTGGTGATCAGCGACACCGCTGAATACGGCAACTATCTGTTTGCCAACGCCGCAGTCCCGATGCTGCGTGACCTAGTGAACAACATCAGCCCGGAATTATTGGGCAAAGGTTTAGCCTCAGCCAGCAACGGTGTGGATAACGTGCGGTTGATTGAAGTAAACGATGCAATCCGTAATCATCCGGTGGAAATCGTTGGCAAGAAATTACGGGGATATATGACCGCGATGAAGCGGATTGTAGTCAGCGCTTAAATCGCGCTGCCAACCCCACACTGAGTTTTTTACGTGGACCTTGGTTGTTTGCCCGGCTTTGCCGGGCTTTTTTTTATATCCACATTTTTATTTGATACCGTATGTTCAACACGACGCTGTTTCACAAAGGAATCTTATGAAATCGATTGCTCTTATCGCCCACGACGGTAAAAAAGCTGAACTGCTGGATTGGGTGGCGACTCATGCCGCTTTTTTTAAGAATAAAACTTTGTACGCCACCGGCACTACGGGGCGTTTGATCAGCGACAAATTGCAGTTACCAGTGCATTGTTTTGCCAGCGGGCCACTTGGTGGCGACCAGCAAATCGGTGCTTTGATCGCTGAGCAGAAAATCGACTGGCTGGTATTTTTCTGGGACCCGCTCAGTTCGCAGCCACATGACCCGGACGTGAAGGCGCTGATCCGCCTCGCGGTGGTGTGGAATATCCCGGTGGCCTGTAACAAAGCCACCGCCGATTTTATTGTGCATTCGAGTTTATTTCAGACTGATTACCAGCGCGCGGTGCCTGATTTCAGCGCCCATCAGCGCCGGTTTGACCCTGCGAAGCCTTAATCTGGCTTTGCCAGCTGATTCAGAATATTGCAGTGTGGGCTGCCGTCGCCGCGGCAACTGTCGGCCAGCGCGCTCAGCACTTGCTGCATATGCTGCAGCTCGGCAATTTTGGCGGCGATTTCAGCGAGATGCTGTTGCGCCAACTGTTTCACCGCCCGGCTTTCACGCTCGGGGTTTTGCCAGAGTTCCAGCAGGGACTGAATATCTGCCAGCGAAAAACCAAGATTGCGCGCCTGGCGGATAAAGCGTAACTGATTGACCTGTTCGCTGTTATAGAGCCGGTAGCCCGAGTCGGTGCGGGGAGGGGTTTTAAGGATCCCCGACTGCTCGTAGTGCCTAATCATTTTCGCGCTTAACCCGCTCGCTTTTGCCGCATCGCCGATGGTTAATAAAGTGGCCATGGCTGTCTCCTTATTCAAAAAGCCATGCGTTGCAGGCGCAGCGCGTTAGTGACGACGAATACACTGCTGCAGGCCATGGCCGCACCGGCAATTACCGGGTTTAACAAACCCATAGCAGCGAGCGGAATGCCAATGGTATTAAAAGCAAAAGCCCAGAACAGATTTTGTTGGATATTGCGATAAGTGGCACTGGCAAGTGTCAGCGCGGAGGCGACCAGGGCCGGATCACCGCGCATCAGCGTCATCGCCGCAGCACTGACGGCGACTTCGGTGCCTGTGGCCATCGCAATGCCTAAATCGGCCTGTGCCAGCGCCGGCGCATCGTTGATGCCATCGCCAACCATCGCCACTTTATAGCCTTGCGCCTGATAGGCCGCCACGGCCTGCGCTTTGCCTTGCGGTAACACTTCGGCCTGCACGTTATCCAGCCCCAGCTGCTGGGCAATGTAGTTGGCACTATCTTGAGAGTCGCCGGTCAGCATGGCGACTTTAATACCGCGCTGTTGCAACTGCTGCACAGCGGCTTTGGCCTCAGGTTTGGCTTGGTCAGCGAAGCATAACAACCCCAGCAGTTTGGCCTGGCCATCGCTGGTTTCCGCCAGCCAGGACACAGACGCACCCTGGATCTGGATTTGATCGGTTGGCAATGTTAAACCGAGTTCACGCATCCAGTGGCCGGAGCCCAGTAACATCTCACGCTCGCCAACCCGCGCTTTGACGCCTTTGCCAGCGACGACCATAAATTCACTGACTGGCGATAACTGGAGTTGCTGCGACTGGGCATAATTCACCACGGCTTTGGCCAGTGGGTGTTCGCTATGTTGCGATAAGGCATAAGCGAGGTTGGTCAGGGCACTGTCGTCACCATGCAATGGCGTGATTTGCCTCAGTTGTGGTTTGCCTTCAGTCAGGGTGCCGGTCTTGTCAAAGACCACGTAGTCGATTTTGGTGGCCTGCTCTAAAGCCACAGCATCTTTGATTAGGATGCCGTGGCGCGCTGCGGTGCCGGTGCCAGCCATAATGGCGGCTGGAGTGGCTAAACCCAGCGCGCAAGGACAGGCAATGACCAGCACTGCCACGGCGTGCAAGATGCCTTGTTCCCAGTCGTGCAAGGCCAGGCCCCAAATCAGCAGTGTGCCCAGGGCTATCAATAACACCACAGGCACAAAAATACTGCTGATCTTGTCGACCAAAGCCTGTACCGGTGCTTTGGCGCCTTGTGCCTGCTCGACTAACCGGATGATTTTTGCGAGGGTGGATTCGCTACCTATGGCAGTGGCTTCAAACTCCAGCAAGCCATCCAGATTAATGGCTCCGCCGGTCAGGTGATCGCCCACAGTTTTGTGCAGTGGCATGCTTTCACCGCTGATCAGCGCTTCATCGACATGGCTGGCGCCATTGATTACCTTACCATCTGCCGGGATGCGCTCTCCTGGCAACACCTTTACTCTGTCGCCTTTGTTTAAGGCTGCCACTGCGATACTTTGCCAACGCTGGTCACGCCAGACGGTGGCCGCGGTGGGTTTTAAATTTTCCAGTGCCTGTAAGGCATCGGTGGTGCGTTTTTTGGCGCGTTTTTCTAACAATTTACCGAGTAGAACCAGCGTCAGCACTGCCGCGCTGCTTTCGAAATACAAATGCGGGGCCCCATGATAGCCGTCGAAGCTGTACCACAGATAAAGCGACAAGCCATAAGCTGCGCTGGTGCCGATCGACACCAGTAAGTCCATATTGCCGCTTTTGGCTTTTAAGGCGTGCCAGCCGGCTTTGTAAAAGCGCGCACCAAAATAAAACTGCACCGGCGTTGCCAGCAGCCACTGCCAGAAGGCCGGCAGCATCCAGTCGACGCCGAATAACAGGCCAAACATTGGCAGCACCAGCGGGATGGTCAGCAGGGCGGCGCCGATCACCGGCCAGCTGTCTT
>CBFGPY010000448.1:0-3411 GCA_965650755.1 uncultured Chromatiaceae bacterium
TGATGACCGGTTTGGTACAAACCGAAGCGCGGCAGGCAGTTTATCTGATGTCTCCTTTTGACGAAGTACGGATGAACAGTATCGTCGTGGCGCCGCATAGCCCGGTGGTGCAACGCGAGCAAGACTTGCGGGGACGCATCGTGGTTCTGACCAAAGATCGCACTTACCCACCGGCCCTGCTAAAACGACTCCCCCAATTACAAATAACGGTAATTTGGGGCAAAGACTTAGAAAGCGCACTGGCATTATTGCTGTATCAGCAGGCCGACATCTATATGGGTCCACAACATTACACTTTAATGGAATTACAGAAAAATCCGCGTTTTAACACGTTGAAACTGAACAGTTGGCAACTACCGGCAGACCACTCGCAGCGCACGCATCTGGCGATGTCACGCTTAAGCCCGCACCAGGCGCTGTGGCCTAAAATCGACCAGGAACTGCAAAAAATGGTGGCCGCCAATAAAACCCATTTTTACTGAGTCTGCGCATTCAACGCGGATTTTCCGTTATCATGCGACGATGATTGTCTGCGGACCTGACTGAATTTGAGCCGGACCTCACTTGCCAACCTGGCCATCGTGCACCTCAAAGGTGTTGGCGCTAAAACAGCTGCATTACTGGAAAAACTGGGCCTGCATTCAGTGCAGGATATTTTGTTCCACCTGCCATTGCGTTACGAAGACCGCACCCGCGTTTGTCCGATCGCCGATACCTGGCCGGCGCAGCAAGTCAGTGTGCAGGGTGTGGTGCAAAGCAGTGAAATCACCTTTGGCAAAAGGCGCAGCTGGGTAGTTGTACTGCGCGATGGCAGCGGCAGTATCACGCTGCGTTTTTTCCATTTCAGTGCGGCGCAAAAAAACGCGGTAGAACCTGGGGTCACGCTGCGTTGTTTTGGCGAAATCAAACGCGGTATGCGCGGCGTGGAAATGCTGCATCCGGAATACAAAATCATTAAAGACGACGCAGGCCCGGAGCTCGCCGAATCATTGACCCCGGTCTACCCCACCACCGAAGGCCTGAAACAAGGCAGCTGGCGTACGCTGACCGAACAAGCGCTGCAGGAGCTGCGCCGTGCCGCGCCGGAAGAATATCTGGCGCCGTTATTTGCACTACAGGCACAACATGCCGGGCACTGGCAGGCCTGGAGCCTCAGCGACGCATTATTTTATCTGCACCGGCCGCCGCCGGACGCCTCCCTGCAATTGCTGGAACTGGGCCAGCATCCGGCGCAGCAGCGGCTGATTTTTGAAGAATTAGTCGCGCAGCAACTCAGCATGCTGCAGGTGCGCAGCCTGTCGCGCACGCAGGCCGCCCGGCCCATTCCGCCCGATCTGCAGCTGACGCCACAACTGCTGGCCAGCCTGCCGTCTAGCCCAACCGGCGCACAGCAACGTGTGCTGCAGCAAATTCAACAGGATCTGGCCCGCACAGAACCTATGCTGCGCCTGGTGCAGGGCGATGTTGGCTCCGGTAAAACTCTGGTCGCGGCGCTGGCCGCTTTACCGGTGATCCAGGCGGGATTTCAGGTGGCTCTGATGGCGCCGACTGAACTGCTGGCCGAACAACACGCCAGTACTTTCCGGCGCTGGCTGGAACCTTTAGGCGTGCAGATTGCCTGGCTGGGTGGCAAAACCAAAGGCAAAGCGCGTGATGCTGAGCTTACCGCCATTGCCGATGGCAGCGCCAGGCTGGTGATTGGCACTCATGCCTTGTTTCAGCAGCAAGTGCAGTTTGCCGCGCTGGCGCTTGCCATCATCGACGAGCAACATCGTTTTGGTGTGCATCAGCGGCTGGAACTCAGAGCTAAAGGTGAACAGCAAGGTTTTGCGCCGCATCAGCTGGTGATGACTGCCACTCCTATCCCCCGCACGCTGGCGATGACGGCTTACGCCGATCTGGATACTTCGATTATCGACGAGCTGCCGCCCGGCCGTACACCGGTCACCACAGTGGCAATCCCGGACACCCGCCGCGCTGAAGTGGTGAGCAGAGTCCGGCAAGTGGTACAGGAACAGGGTCGGCAGGCGTATTGGGTCTGTACCCTGATTGATGAATCCGATGCACTGCAATGTCAGGCCGCTGAAATCACCGCCGCCGAGCTTGCGGCCGCTTTGCCTGAGCTGAATATTGGCCTGGTGCATGGCCGGCTGAAAAGCAGCGAAAAACAAGCGGTGATGCAGGCGTTTGCCGCGAACGAACTGCATTTGTTAGTCGCGACCACTGTGATTGAAGTGGGCGTGGATGTACCCAACGCCAGCCTGATGATTATCGAAAATCCGGAGCGGCTTGGCCTGGCGCAACTGCACCAGCTGCGTGGTCGGGTCGGCCGGGGCAGCGCCGCCTCACACTGTGTGCTGCTGTATCATGCGCCATTATCGCCCACGGCCCAGGCCCGGCTCAGTGTGCTGCGCGACAGCAACGACGGCTTTGTCATCGCGCAGCGCGATTTGGAAATTCGCGGACCGGGTGAACTGCTCGGCACCCGCCAGACCGGCCTCGCCAGTTACCGCATCGCCGATTTAAGCCGCGATCAGGATTTGATCCCGGCGGCACAGCAAACTGCGTTAGTGCTCTGGCAACAGGATCGCCGTGGCAGTGAAGCATTGATCCGCCGCTGGTTGGGTTATCGGGAAATCTACGCCCAGGCCTGATCAATCTTCCAGCCACAACTTATGTACTGCTGATACCGACGGATGTGAAATCAGCACCTGCACTTCGTCCAGCAGCTGTGCAGCAGCGATCTGCTGTTGTAGATGCAGGCGCAGCAGCAGGCATGCTTCAGCATGGTATTCAGCCAGCTCTGGCGGGCTGATGTCGTGCACGGCCGGATGCTTCACGTCATACCCACATTGCTCTGCCACCTCTTGCAGGCTCACATCGTCGTCCGATACTTCTACCGCTATATAAAGTTTCATCTGTAAGATCCTGACGGGTGCTGTTTGCCGATTGTGCCACAAAGCTGTTGAATGTCGCAGTATGGCTGACAATCTGACAGTTCAAACGAAAACTGATAGACGCAGTGCCTTATCTGCTTGGTATACTGTATTTTTTCGTGTTCCAGCCCAACACCGCGGATGCCTGATGAGTATCGAATACAAAACCCGTACCCAAGTTGTCGTCGAAGTGATCCGGCAGAAAATTCTGTCCGGTGCCATTAAAGGCGGTGAACCGCTGCGCCAGGCCGCTCTGGCCGAAGAGTTAAATGTCAGCCGTATTCCGGTACGCGAAGCGCTGCTGCAACTGGAAGCTGAAGGTCTTGTTGAATTTGAAGCGCATAAAGGCGCCACCGCCACCCGCTTGTCGGCCGATCAGGTGACTGAGTTGTTTGAACTCAGGGCCATGCTGGAAACCGATTTGCTGCGCCGCGCTATTCCGCTATTGACTGACGCCGATCTCGCGGCAGCCGAA
>CBFGPY010000449.1:0-3407 GCA_965650755.1 uncultured Chromatiaceae bacterium
TTGGCGTCAGTTCAACCAGCTGCCCGGCAACCTGCACCTGACGCAGCGCCAAATCAATGCGCAGATGGCCATCGGTTAAAACAGGCGACGCGGTTTGCACCTGACGGTCACGCAGCTGCGCCCGCACCCGAGCCAATAATTCTTCCACGCTGAACGGCTTAGTGACAAAATCCTGCGCGCCTAAATCCAGCGCCTGAATTTTATCGCGATCACCGGCGCGCACCGACAGCACTATGACCGGGATTTTGCTGAAACTGCGCAGTTCGGCAAGCAGCTCACTACCATCGCCATCGGGCAGGCCCAAATCCAGCACCAGTAAATCCGGTTGCTGCCGCACTGCTGCGGCAAGACCAGACTCGACACTGTCGGCTTCAACCACTTCATAACCCACACTTTTCAGCGCGATGCGCAGCATCTTGCGGATCTGAATTTCGTCGTCAACCACTAATACTTTGGCGTTCACACCATCTCCTCGCTGGCCTGCTGCGGTGCCGGCAACGGTAACTCGACGACAAAACAGGAACCCTGCCCGCTTTTGGCGGCACGGGCTTCAACAGTGCCACCGTGTGCGCCAATCATGCCGCGGCAAATTGCCAGCCCCATGCCGGTATTGTGGCGTTTGCTGTCACCGTCGGCCACCACATAAAACATATCAAAGACTTTTTCGCGTAAATCTGCGGCGATGCCAGGGCCCTCGTCTTCTATCTCGATCTGGCAATAACGCCGCTCCGGCCCGGTTTTGAGCTCTGCCGTCACCACCACAGGTGCACCGGGCGGACTATAACGCGCGGCGTTTTCCAGAATATTAAACAGCGCCTGTTCCAGCAACGCCGCGTGCACAAACAACGGCGGTAAGTCGACGCTGACCTGGCAGATTAAGCTTTGCTGCGGGAAAAAGCGTTTTAACCGCTGCCGCGCACTGGCCAGAATGTCATTGACCGACACCCAGTCGCGCTCCAGTTTGAGCTGGCCATGGCCAAGCCGGGTCATGTCGAGTAAGTTCTGGATATAGCGGTCGAGGCGCTGGCTTTCACTTAAAATGGTTTGCAGCAGTTCGTGCCGATCGGCCGGACTCAGCTGTTGTTCCAGCACCAGCAAGCTTTCTGCCGACCCCATCATCGCCGACAATGGCGAACGTAAATCGTGCGACACCGAACTTAGCAGCGCCGAGCGCAGCTGCTCCATTTCGGCTTTGACCCGCGAGCTTTCCAGCTCAGCACTGAGACTAATGCGCTGCCAGACGGAGCCGGCCTGCTGTAGCAGACTGGTGATCAGCCGCTCATCGTCTGGCCGCAGTACCGCCTGTTCCGGCGCAAACTGCACCAGCAGCACAGCCACCGTCTGTTGCTGTACCCGCAGCGGAAATGCACTCCAGACACTGGCGGTCAGGGTTTCACTGAAGCGCCCCGCCATCGCCTGATGCTGCGCGCACCAGTCCAGCACAGCACCGTCAATCGGCAACAACGGCGTTTGCGGCGCCGGCAGCAACTGCCATTGATTTTCTGCTCGCAGCGCCAGATGCACCGGCGCCTGCAGTGCGCTGCTGAGTTGTGCCGCCAGCACTTGCGCCAGCTCGTCGGTCTGATGCACCACAGTGAGCTTTGCGGCAAAATCGCGCTGAAATTCCGAATAACGGTTAGCGGCTTTAAGCAATAACAGCTGCTGGCGAATTTTGGAGGCAACCGGCCCGCAAATCATGCCAATCACCAGCAGAAATATCAGCGTGGCGATATCGTCACTTTTGTTGACGTTAAAACTGAAATAAGGCGCGGTCAGGAAAAAGTTAAAGCTGAAAAACGATAAGACCGCGGTGAAAATCGCCGGCCGTGCGCCGTATTTCAGACCACAGGCCACCACCGCCAGTACATAAATCAGCACCAGATTGTCGTTATCCAGCACCCGGTGCAGCAGAATAGCCACACTGCTGGCGAGCGCCATCAACAGCAGCCCGACGCCATAACCGGCAGTCTGACCAAAAGGGCTAGCGGGCATCGGTAATTGCGCTGAACTGGTGGCGTCAGCCCGATACACCGACACTTCCAGCGGCAGGCCACTATTAACCAACTGCTGATACAAAGGTTTGCGCCATGGTTGCCACCAGCGTGGTGTGCCGGCGCCCACCAGCACCGCATTGATGCGTTGTTCGGTGATATAAGGCCCAATGGTTTGTAAGGTCGAAGGGCCACGCAGCACATCAGTGCTGGCTCCGAGCTCCCGCGCTAAGGCAAAAGCGGCCTGCAGCCGTTGTTGCTGCGCCTGATATTGCATGGCGCCGGTATCGACCCAAACCACCACCCAGGGCACCTGACGTTTTTCCGCCACGCGCCGGCCAATGCGGATTAAATATTCATGGTCACGCCGGCTGGAAATCAGCACCAGCAGTTTGTCGGCAATGGTGTAATCCTGACTGGTGGCTTTGGCTAGTTGCTCGGTTTTCAGCTGGCTGTCGACATGATGCATCACCAGCTTAATCGCCATTTCCCGCAGCGCGGTTAAAGTTTCCAGCTGGAAAAACTGCTGCTGCGCCTGCTCAGCGAATTCACCGAGATAGACTTTGCCCTGTGCCAGCCGCTCCAATAAATGCGCTGGTTCCAAGTCAACAAACACCAGCTGCCGTGCGCTGTCGATAAACTGATCCGGCACGGTTTCGCGCACGCGCACCCCGCTGACCTGCAACACCAGATCGTTGAGGCTGGCGACATGCTGGATATTCATCGTGGTATAAACATCGATACCGGCCGCCAGCAATTCGGCGATATCCTGATAACGTCTTTTATGACGGCTGCCGGGGATATTGGTATGTGCCAGCTCATCGACCAGAATGAGTTTTGGCTTTCGCGCTAAAGCCGCGTCGAGGTCAAATTCCGTCAGCAACTGCCCCTGATACTGCACTTCACGCCGCGGTAACAGTGTGAAGTCCTCGAGTAAAGCCGCAGTGTGACTGCGGCCGTGGGTTTCAATCAGCCCGACCAGTACATCCCCCCCTTGCTGCATCCGCTCGCGGGCCGCTTCGAGCATGGCGCAGGTTTTGCCAACGCCGGGCGATGCGCCGAGAAAAATCTTCAGCTTGCCGCCACTGGGTTGCAGTGACTTTAACAGTGCATCAGCCTGCTGGCTGCGTGGGTCTGTTTGCGAGCCTGGCTGCGCAGCAGCGGAAGAATTGCGGGTCGGGTTCATCTGTTACTTCCTTAAAAATTACGGCTTAACCGCAGCAACACACGGTCGTCACACAAAGCCGGACAAGCTTGTGCCGATACTTCAGTGCCCGCCACACCTATTGCCCAGTCCAGCTGCAGCCACTGAACTTGCACCATCAGGCTCCAGTCCAGATAACTGCGGGCTGCTGTCGCGCTGCCAAGGAAAGTACTGAACTCAGTAGCCGAGGCAAACCGGTTCAGACCGGTATG